>JAZSDI010000024.1:0-22959 GCA_045531045.1 Acutalibacteraceae bacterium
CCCACGCCGTTTGGTGTGGGTTTTTATTTTAAAAGGTTTGACAATTCATAGTTATTAATGGTATAATAACTCTGTATGAAGGGTGGGATATAATGCGGCTTTTATGCATTGGTGATGTTTGTTCGCAAGGCGGATGCGAAAAGGTACGCTCGGCACTGCCTTTTCTCAAAAAGGAGCATAATATTGATGTCGTTATAATTAATGGCGAAAATTCTGCTGACTCAAACGGTATAACACCTTATAGTGCGGATTATCTTTTTGCATGCGGAGCCGATGTTATAACAGGCGGTAACCACTCTTTCAGAAACGAATCGATTATAAATTATCTTGATTCAAAGGAATTTATATTGCGTCCTCATAATCTACCTGATGCGCCAAGTGGCAGCGGATACTGTCTTTTGGATATGGGAAGGTACACCGTAGCAGTTATTAATCTTTCGGGTACGATTTATCTTGAGAGATTAAAGGCTTCAAATCCTTTTTTATGTGCTGATGAATTAATTGAAAAAGCAAAATCGGATGGTGCTGACATAATCGTTGTTGATTTTCACGCCGAGGCTACGAGTGAGAAAAGGGCATTAGGTCTTTATCTTGACGGCAAGGTATCGGTAGTATTCGGTACCCATACTCATATTCAAACAGCAGACGATACAATTCTGCCTTTGGGTACAGGTTATATAACCGACCTTGGAATGACAGGACCCGAAAACTCAGTTTTGGGAGTTAAAAGCGAAATAATTATTAACCGATTAAAATCGGGGGATATGTCTAAATTTGAGATGGCAGACGGAAAATGCCAGCTCAATGGATGTATATTCGAAATTGATGTAAAGAGCGGTAGAACTTTATCTACCAAGCGAATTATGATTTAAACGGAGTTATTAAATGAAATTTAAACAACTGCTATGCTGTGTTTTGATTTTTTGTTTGGCTTTAACGGTTATAGGTTGCGGTAAAACAAGTGTACCTTTATCAAATGATATTGATGCAACCGAGAAATTAGATGAGCCGACAAACAAGAGAGATTATTTAACGCTGCTTTATTCTTCGGCAGATAGCTTTAATCCGTATACTTTAAAAACCGATGTTAACCGTCAGATTGTTAAGCTTATATATGAGCCTCTAATAAAGGTTAACGACAGATTTGAGCCAGTAAATGGTTTGGCAAGTTCGGTTGAAATCAAAGGTGATGTATGTACCGTGACGCTTAAATCTGCAAAATTTTCGGACGGCACGCAGGTTACTGCAAATGATGTAGTTTATTCATACAACCTTGCTAAAAATTCGGCTACTGTTTATGCCGATAAGCTTTACGGAGTAAGCTCGGTTTCCCAAAGTGACGGGAAAGTAGTATTTAAGCTTGCAAAGAGCGACCCTTATTTTGCGAATGTTCTCGATTTCCCGATTATCAAAGAGGGAAGCGACACAAAAACCGATGCAGACAGCGTAAGTCTACCGCCTATCGGTTGTGGCAGATTTAAACTTAACGAAACTAAAGACGGATTAGTGTCAAACGAGGGTTATTACGGAAAGGTTAAATATATTAAAGAAATTAAGCTCATAAATGCTCCTGACAGGGAATCGGTAGCACATTATACCGAAATCGGTGCGGCAGATATTTATTTTACCGAGATTTCTGACGGTACTATTACCAGAATGAGCGGTAAACGGCAGGAGATTAACCTTAATAATTTGGTTTACATAGGAATCAACCAAAACTATGCTCCTCTAAATCAGCTGTCATTAAGGCACGCAATTTCTTCTGCGGTTGACCGAGTGAAGTTTTGTGAAAAGGCATATTACAATAATGCAAAGGCTGCAAACGGATTTTTTCACCCATTTTGGAAAGAAACAAATTCTGTGCAAAATTTAGAAATTAACGCAAATAACCAAATAACTATTGAGAATTTAGAGGAAATAGGTTATAATAAATTAAATAGTGAGGGAATAAGGGTAAACGATAACGGAACTCCCCTTAAATTTACATTACTTGTTAATTCCGAAAACCGCATAAGAGTTTTGGCGGCAAACACAATAGCCTCGCAGTTAAATGCTGTCGGCATTGGTATTACTGTTGTTGAAAAACCTTACGAACAGTATATTGAGGCACTCACAAGCGGCGGTTTTCAGCTTTACTTGGGTGAGGTTAAACTTACCGATAATATGGATATTTCTCCTTTGTTCGGTGTTGGCGGCTCGGCGGCATACGGTATGCCTTATGTTGTGGCTCCAACCGAGGAAAAGCCAACCGAAAACGAGGAAGAACAAGCAGAGGCTGAGCCACAAGCTTCATCTTCGCAAACTGTCTTAAAGGAATATGCCAATGCAAATGCGACCATAAAGGATGTTGCGGTTGTTTTGCAAACCGATATGCCGGCGGTACCGTTGTGTTACCGAACAGGTGTGTTGTTCTATAACAAGAAAATTCAAAATGTGAAAAAATCATCTTTGAGTGATATTTATTTTTCCATTGAATCATATTTAATTAATTGAAAGGGTAGGGTGGTTAAATGTTATCTTACGAAACAAGATTAGGAACTATTGATTTTGCAGAGAGTTATCTTTCAAAATTAATCGGAAATGAGGTTACCTCCTGCTTTGGCGTTGTGGGTATGGTTGCCCGTAACCCCAAACAAAAGATATACAATAAATTCAGTAAAGAGGAATCGGTTGACACCGGAATTAAGGTGTATGAAAATGCCGGTCTCATTACTGTTGAACTTCATATAGTTGTTACCTACGGTATGAACATTAATGCTATTGCATCAAGTATTACCGAAAAGGTGCAGTATGTTGTAAAGGAAAAAACCGGAATTACAGTTGACAAGGTTATTGTTAAGGTAGACGGTATTAAAGAATAAAATTTGCGGTAACTAATTACCCCTTTTAAGGAGTGTTATATTTTGATAAACGGCGATATATTGCGTGACGCAATGATTTCTGCAACAAATAATCTCTCAAACAATAAAAAGCAGACTGACGATTTGAACGTTTTCCCTGTGCCTGATGGTGATACAGGAACAAATATGTCTATGACATTAAGCAACGCTGCCCGTGAGCTTGAGAAACTCAGCGGTGAAACGGCAGGTAAAATTGCTTCTGTTAATGCTTCTGCTTTGCTTAGAGGTGCCAGAGGAAACTCGGGTGTTATTACCTCTCTTTTGTTCCGTGGTTTTGCAAAGGGAATCGGAAACGATGAATTTGTAACTGCTCAAAACTTGGCAGACGCTTTTGCTTTTGGTGTTGAAGCGGCTTATAAAGCTGTTATGAAGCCTACCGAGGGTACAATTCTGACCGTTGCAAGAGTGGCTTCCGAATATGCTAAGAAGGCTTTTGAAGAAGGTAAAAACGAGTTAGAGGTATTTGAAAGCGCTTTAGAGGGTGCTGAAATTGCCTTGGCAGAAACCCCCGAACTTCTTCCACAGCTTAAAAAAGCAGGTGTTGTTGACGCTGGCGGTTTTGGATTTGTCTTAATACTCAAAGGTATGCTTTCGGTATTTAAAGATGGCGTAATCATCAAGGGTGAAAATGTTCAGGTTGAAGAGACCGAAGAGGAAACCGGAAGAAACGCCGCAGGTGAATTTGAAACCGAGATTACCTTTACTTACTGCACCGAGTTTATTGTAAACCGTAATCCTGAGTGCGAAAAAGAGCCTAACGATTTAAGAATGTATTTAGAGACCATCGGTGACTGTGTTGTTGTGGTTGATGACGAAGAAATCATTAAGGTACACGTTCACACCGACCACCCAGGCAATGCTATTGAAAATGCTTTGACCCACGGCTCTCTTGTTCATCTTAAGATAGAAAATATGCGTGATCAGCACGAAAGACAAAAGCACGATGCTCAAAACGCTAAGAAAAAACCCGCTAAGAGTGCTGACAGAAGCGAGACCTATACACCTGTTGAGCCTGTAAATCCCGTTGGATTTGTTTCGGTTTGTGCGGGTGATGGTTTGGCAGATTTATTCAGAGATTTGGGTGTTGATACCGTTGTTAGTGGCGGTCAGACAATGAACCCAAGCACTGATGATATATTAAAGGCTATTGAGACCACCCCTGCTGAAACTGTTTTTGTTCTTCCAAACAATAAGAATATTATTATGGCGGCAGAGCAGACAATTTCCATCAGCACAAGAAAGGTAATTGTTCTCCACACAAGAACAATTCCTCAGGGTATAACCGCAATGCTTACCTTTGACCCCGATGCAGACGATAACACAAACGCTATCGAAATGCAGAAAGCGGCTGAGAAAATTGCTACAGGTCAAATTACATTTGCAGCCCGTGATTCTCAGGCAGACGGTCATAACATCAAGAAGGGCGATTTAATGGCTCTTACAGGCGGTAAGATTACCTTTGTTGACAATGACCTTGAGAAAACTGTTTTAAAACTTTTGAAACAAATGATTAAGCGTGACAGCCAGTTTGTAACCGTTATAAGCGGTGAGGATGTAACCGAGGAACAGGCAAACGAGATTGAGGCTCAGGTTCAAGAGAAGTTTGGCTCCAAGGTTGAAATCACATTTATCAACGGCGGTCAGCCAATTTACTACTATATAATCTCTGTTGAGTAGGTGAATTAAAATGATAACAGCTTCCACCGATATTAAATACCTTAAGGGTGTTGGTGAAAAGCGAGCTGTTGTCCTGAAAAATAAGGGCATCGATACTGTCGGTGCCCTTTTGCGTTATTATCCGAGAGATTATCTTGACTGGACAGATATAAGACCCATAAATTCCGCACCTTTATTTGAAAAGGTTTGTGTCAAAGCCAAGGTTTTGAGAGTGGATGCCGAGCAAAAGCGAAGCGGCATTACTATATATTCGGTCATTTGCGAGGATGAAACTGCTCAAATGACGGCGGTGCTTTTTAATCAAAAATTTTTGGCTGAAAGTCTCAGAGTTGGCAGAGAATATCTGTTTTACGGAAGTTTAAGCGGCGGTTTTTTATTCCGCAAAATGTCTTCCCCTAAAATAGTTCCCGCATATAATAACTCCATTGAGCCGATATATCCCGCGGGTCGTGATATGTCCTCAAAACAGATTAAAAATCTTATTAAAACCGCAATTAGTTCGCTTAAATTGCCCGAAACCTTAAATGAGGAAATAAGAGAGCGAAACGACCTTTGCAGTTTAGAATATGCTTTACAAAATATACATTTTCCGCTAAACCGAGAGGCATTTTTAAAGGCTCAAAAACGGCTTGTGTTTGAAGAACTGTTTATTTTAAGAACAGGTCTGGCGCTTCTTAAAAGCCGTGAGGGTAAAAAGGCAGGATATGTTATAAAACAAGGCTTTTTATCCGATTTTAAGGCACTTTTGCCCTTTAATATGACCTCTGCTCAGGAAAGGGTTATAAAAGAGTGTATGAGAGATATGTTCTCAGGCTACCCGATGAATAGGCTCGTGCAAGGTGATGTTGGAAGCGGAAAAACTGTTATTGCGGCGGCTCTTATGTATGCGGCGGCAAAAAACGGATTTCAGTCGGCTATGATGGCTCCAACCGAAATTTTAAGCATTCAGCACTATAAAACCCTTTTGAAATTGACCGAAAAAACGGGAATTAAGTGCGCTTTGCTTACAAGCAGTGTCAAGAAAAAGGAAAAGGAGCAGATAAAAGCGGCTCTTAAAAATGGCGAAATTGATGT
This sequence comes from Acutalibacteraceae bacterium, assembly GCA_045531045.1. Taxonomy (GTDB): domain Bacteria; phylum Bacillota; class Clostridia; order Oscillospirales; family Acutalibacteraceae; genus UBA737. The sequence continues at coordinate 5,652 of JAZSDI010000024.1, forward strand.
TGTTGTAGGAACACACTCACTGATAACCAGTGATGTTGAATTTAATAAATTGGGTCTTGTTGTAACCGATGAGCAACACCGTTTTGGTGTAAATCAACGGGGCAGTTTGGCATCAAAGGGTGACAATCCCCATACACTTGTAATGTCGGCAACGCCGATTCCCGGAACATTAGGTCTTATTTTATATGGCGACCTTGATATTAGTATCGTCGATGAATACCCTGCGGGTAGACAAAAAATTGATACATACTTGGTGGATACCTCTTATAGACCGAGAATTTATAACTATATTAAGAAATTCTTAAACGAGGGAAGACAAGGGTATATCGTTTGCCCCTTGGTTTCTGAGGGAGAGGAAGTTGACATAACCTCAGCGAAAGAATATTATGTAAACTTATCTCAAGGAGAATTCAAGGAATATAAGTTGGGATTACTTCACGGCAAAATGACCTCTAAAGAAAAGGAAGAGGTTATGACAAAGTTTAGCACGGGTGAAATTCAGTTGCTTATCGCCACCACTGTAATTGAGGTTGGAATCGATGTTCCAAACGCTGTTATAATGGTAATCGAAAATGCCGAGCGATTTGGTTTGTCGGCTTTGCATCAGCTTCGTGGCAGAATAGGCAGAGGAGAGTATAAGTCTGACTGTATTTTGGTGACCGACAATGCTTCTGAGGATACTTTAAAACGCCTTGAAATCATAAAAAATAATATTGATGGCTTTAAAATTGCCGACGAAGACTTGAAACTCAGAGGCCCTGGTGACTTCTTGGGCTCCCGTCAACACGGATTGCCGCCAATGAAGATAGCCGACCTTTTTGCTGACAGAGATGTTTTAGAACTTGCAGGAAAGGAAGCAAAATATCTGCTTCAAAATGACCCCGATTTAAGCAAAACGGAAAACTTAAATCTAAAAGCCGAAATTATAGAGCTTTATAAAAAACTAAACAAAGAATAGGTGAAAGCTATGTTTAAAGAAATTAGTCCCAAAGAAATCCCTGATAATTTGATTAAAGCCATAAGCGACGAATGGATGCTTATTTCTGCAGGGGATGAGTCGGGCTATAATATGATGACTGCTTCTTGGGGCTTTGCAGGAGAAATGTGGGGGCACGACAGCGTTATCGCCATGGTTAGACCCCAGCGTTACACAATGCAGTTTATTGATAAAAGTGATTATTTTACCCTTTCTTTTTATGGCGATCGAAAGGATATTCACAAGGTTTGCGGCTCGAAATCGGGCAGAGATATTGACAAAACAAAAGAAACGGGCTTAACACCTGTCTTTAGTGATGATACAGTTTATTTTGAGGAAGCAAGACTTGTGCTAATCTGCAAAAAGCAGTATGTTGACACCTTGAAAGAGGAGTGCTTTACAGATAAAGAACCGCTTCATTGGTATAACAAGGATTATCACAACATTATCATTGGAAAGATAGAAAAGGTGCTTATAAAATGAAATTTCTAATTGCTTCTGATATTCACGGCTCGGCTTATTACTGTGACCTTTTAATAAAGGCTATAGCCGAGGAAAAGCCCGATAAAGTTTTACTTTTGGGAGACATTCTCTACCACGGACCGAGAAATGATTTACCCTGTGATTATGCTCCTAAAAAGGTAATTGAGATGTTAAATCCTTTAAAGGATAAGCTCATCTGTGTCAGAGGAAACTGTGACACTGAAGTTGACCAAATGGTGTTAGATTTCCCCGTTTTAGCGGATTACGGTGTAATTTCGGTTGGGAATATACTCATTTACGCTACCCACGGACACAAGTATAATAAGGAAAATTTACCGCCACTTGCAAAGGGAGATATATTGCTTAACGGTCACACCCACATACCTGAGTGTGTTGAAAAAGATGGGTATGTCTTTATGAACGCAGGGTCGGTTTCTATTCCTAAAGAAAACTCGCCCCACAGTTATATGATATTAAAAGACGGCGATTTTGTCTGGAAAAATCTCGAAACCAAAGAAATTTATAAGGAATACGAAGTTTAATGAAGAATATCGTAATAATCGGCGGTGGACCTGCAGGGCTTAAAGCCGCCCTTAGCGCCGATTTTAAATATAAGGATACAGAAAGGCAAATTACCGTAATCGAAAAGAATGAGCGACCTGGTAGAAAACTTATGATTACAGGTAAAGGTCGGTGTAATGTTACAAACAACTGTGACCTTGATACTTTAATTGCCAACACACCCAAAAACGGCAGATTTTTATATTCTGCCTTTTCAAACTTTCTGCCTCAGGATACAATGTCCTTTTTTGAAAGTTGCAATGTTCCCTTGAAAACCGAAAGAGGAAACAGAGTTTTCCCACAGTCAGATAAGGCAGTTGACATAGTTGATGCGCTCGTCAAAAGTGTAAAGGCTCGAGGCATTAAATTGCTCCACGCTACCGCCAAAGGCATTAAAACTGAAAACGGTGAGGTTTGCGGTGTAGAACTTGAAAATGGCGAAATTATTAAGGCAGACAGTGTTGTTTTAGCAACGGGTGGTGTTTCTTACCCCATTACTGGCTCAACGGGTGACGGCTACCGTATGGCAGAGGAACTGGGTCACACCGTAACCGAACTTAAACCCTCTTTGGTACCTCTTTGCTGTTACGAAGGTTTTTGCACAAGGCTTTCAGGACTTTCTCTTAAAAATGTTACTTTGAGTATTTTTGAAAGCGGTAAGAAAAAACCGATTTTCAAGGAACTCGGCGAAATGCTTTTCACGCATTTCGGAGTTTCGGGCCCCTTGGTACTGTCGGCTTCGTCTTATATTAGAAAAATGGGTAAGGCAGAGTACAGTGCTGTTATAGATTTAAAACCCGCTTTGAGCGACGAGCAGTTGGACAAGCGTATTTTAAGGGATTTTGAAACCGAGCAAAATAAAGATTTTGTAAATTCTTTAGATGCTTTGTTGCCTAAAAGCATAATTCCCGTTATAATAGAAAGGTCGGGAATTGAGCCGAGAACAAAGGTTAACCAAATTAGCCGAGTTCAAAGAGCCGAGCTTGTAAAGGTTATTAAGAATTTTACACTTCGCATAACTGGTTTCAGACCTATTGAGGAGGCAATTATAACATCGGGCGGAATTTCGGTTAAAGAAATAAACCCCTCAACAATGGAATCAAAGCTTGTCAAAGGCTTGTTCTTTGCGGGGGAAATAATTGATGTTGACGCCTTTACGGGCGGATTTAATTTACAAATAGCATTTTCTACAGGCTTTTTGGCGGGAGAAAATGTATAAAGGAGATATAATATGATTTCAGTTGCTATTGACGGACCTGCAGGTGCAGGAAAAAGCACACTTTCAAGAAAATTGGCAGAGCATTTCGGTTTTATCTATGTTGATACCGGCGCTATGTATAGAGCGGTTGGACTCAAATTTTCACAAATGGGTGCGGATACTGAATTAAATTGCGATATTGAAAAGATTTTAGCAGATACAACGGTTGATATCCGTTTTGTCGGCACCGAGCAGAGAGTCTTTTTAGACGGTGAGGACGTATCTGACAAAATCAGAACACCTGAAATGTCTATGATGGCATCGGCTGTTTCGGCAAAACCGCCTGTCAGAGCCTTTTTGCTTGACACCCAAAGAAAGTTAGCAGAAAATAACGACTGTCTTATGGACGGCAGAGATATCGGCACTGTTGTGCTTCCAAATGCTACGGTTAAAATTTACCTTACCGCTTCGGCTGAGGACAGGGCAATGCGCCGTTATAAAGAACTTATTGAAAAGGGACAAACTGTTGAGTTTAAAGATGTTTTTGACGATATGGTGAAGCGTGATTATAACGATATGAACCGTGAAATTGCACCCTTAAAACAGGCTGATGATGCCGTTGTTGCAGATACAACAGGTCTTGAGTTTGAACAGTCTTTTGAGCTTTTAATTAGCATTATAAATAAAGGTATAGAGGGCAAATAATGAAAATTACTAAAGCCGAAACTGCTGGATTTTGCTTTGGTGTAAACCGTGCGGTTAATATGGTATACGAGCTTTTGAATGAGGGTAAAAAGGTTTGCACCTTGGGACCTATTATTCATAACCCTCAGCTTGTTGAAGAACTCTCTCTTAAGGGTGTTAGAATAGTTGAAAGCCCCGATGAAGTAAAAGAGGACGAGACCCTTGTTATTCGTTCCCACGGCGTTGAGCGTGAGGTTTTTGAAAACGCAAAGCAAAAGGGAATTGATGTAGCGGATGCTACTTGCCCCTTTGTTTCGAAAATTCATAAAATCGTTGCTGAAAATAGTCTTGCGAGAGCGGTTACAATAATTGCGGGGGACAAAAATCATCAAGAGGTAAAGGGTATCGTTGGTCACTGTTATGGCGACTGTTTTGTAGTTGCAAGTGAGGAGGAATTGGACTCACTACTCCAAAATGAGTCGTTTTTGGTAGAAAAGAACATAATTTTAGTCTCTCAGACAACTTTTAACGCAAAAATTTGGGGAAATATACAAAAAAATTTAAAAAAACTCTATACAAATGCGAAAATTTTTGATACAATATGTAATGCTACTTCTTTGAGGCAAAGCGAAGCGGACAAGCTGTCCGGTAGTAGTGACGCTGTCATTGTTATCGGCGGAAGGCATAGCTCTAACACAGCTAAGCTTTACGATGTTTGCCGCAAGAATTGCCACAATACCTTTTTGATTGAAACGGCGGATGAACTTCCTCTTGAAAGTCTTAAGGGTCTTGAAAACATTGGAGTGGTAGCGGGTGCATCCACACCTGCGGGTATTATAAAGGAGGTAATTTATACCATGTCGGAAAATTTACAATCGGTTGAAGAACAGGTGGAGGTTAAAGAATCTGTTCAAAAGAGCTTCGAGGAAATGACAGACGAGGAAGCATTTGAGGCTTCACTCAGCGGCTTAACAGGAGACCAAAAGGTAGAGGGTATTGTTGTTGCTGTTAATCCTTCGGAAATCACAGTTGATATCGGAAGAGGAGTAACAGGATATATCTCTCAAGCAGAATATTCATCTGACCCTGATGTTAAGCTTATGGATGAAGTTAAGGTTAATGATAAATTAAATCTTATCATTATGAAAATCAATGACCAGGAAGGAACTGCAATGCTTTCTAAGCGTCGTTTCGATGCTATTGCCGGTTGGGATAATATAGTTGCCGCTAAAGAGTCCGGTGAAATCGTTACAGGTTTTGTTAAGGACATTATCAAGGGCGGCGTTGTAGCTTATACTAACAATGTTCGTGTTTTCATCCCCGCATCTCAGGCTACAGCTTCAAGAAATGATTCTTTAGAGGATTTAAAGGGTAAAGAGGTATCTTTCCGCATTATCGAAATCGGCCGTGGCAGACGTGCTATCGGCTCCATCAGAAGCGTTCTTCGTGAAGAGAGAAAGGCTGCTGAGGCAAAAATTTGGGAGAGCATCGCTGTTGGCGACCGCTTTATTGGTACTGTTAAGTCTCTCACAAACTACGGCGCATTTGTCGACATCGGCGGCGTTGACGGTATGATTCACGTGTCCGAGCTTTCTTGGACCAGAATCAAGAACCCCAGTGAGGTTGTTTTAGTTGGCGACACTGTTGAGGTTTACATCAAGGCTATCGATAAGGATAAGAAAAAGATTTCCTTGGGCTATAAAAAGGAAGAGGAAAACCCCTGGGTTATCTTCCAGAAAAACTATGATGTTGATGATGTTGTTAAGGTAACAATCGTTAGCATGACTACATACGGTGCATTTGCCCGTATCATCCCCGGTATTGACGGTTTAATCCACATTTCTCAAATTGCTGATAAGCACATTGCTAAACCCCAAGACGAGCTTGAAATCGGTCAAGAGGTTGAGGCTAAGATTACTGCAGTTGACAACGATAAGAAACGTGTAAGCCTTTCTATCCGTGCTCTTATTCAAAAGGAAGAGGAAGAAACTCAGGATATCGAGGCTAAGGACGAGGTTGTTTACGAAGCAACCGAGGAAAATGCTCCTGCTGAGGTTGAAACCGAAACAGAGGCTGCTGAATAATTAGTTTAAATTTACGGATATTATCACTTTTTCGGTGATAATATCCGTTTTTTTGTTTACATATTTCGACAGTTGTGTTATAATGACTGTTGTTTGTCGAAACGCTGAAAAGCGCTTCGACAAGCCACTTTTTAAGTGGCTTTGGCAAAACTGATTTTTGCAATTCAATTTTGCACAACACTCATTGCAATGGATATGGACAAATTTCAAGAGAAATTTGTTACAAAATCAAAGATTTTGTGTCGAAACAGAAGTGTTTCCACTAATCATAACCATTATACTTGTTATCGTTTTATTGGAGGTAACAAAATGAAGGAATTTTATTTAAAGCCAAAAATCATATCCTGTCTTAAGGGATATAACTCGAAACAGTTTATAAACGATATTGTTGCAGGTATAATTGTTGCAATAATTGCTCTGCCTTTGTCTATTGCCTTGGCATTGGCGTCGGGTGTTGAACCCGCACAGGGTGTTTATACTGCAATTTTTGCGGGATTTACGGTTTCTCTGCTTGGTGGCAGCCGTATACAAATAGCGGGACCTACCGCCGCATTTGCCACAGTGGTTGCGGGTATTGTTGCAACAAAGGGTATGGGCGGACTTATAACCGCCACAGTATTAGCAGGTATTATCTTAATAATTATGGGTCTTTTAAAGTTGGGCTCACTTATTAAATACATACCTCACAGCATTACCATCGGTTTCACATCGGGTATTGCTGTTACCATCTTAATCGGTCAGATAAAGGACTTTTTGGGTCTTTCCTATGCAAACGGCGTAAAGCCTATTGAGACGATTGAGAAAATTGAAGCCAATATAGAGGCAATTTCCACATTCAACTGGCAAGCCCTTTTAATAGGTGCGATTAGCCTTGCAATTCTAATTATTTACCCCAAATTTGAAAAGAAAATACCGCCCTCTTTAATTGCGGTAATCGTGTGTTCTTTGCTGGTTGGACTTATACCTGCGCTTTCAAAGGGTGTTAACACAATAGGCGACCTTTATACAATTCCCTCGGGTCTGCCCTCGTTCACACTTGGCAATATGGATTTCAGCGTAAATAGTATATTATCCGCTTTGCCAAATGCCGTTACAATAGCAGTTTTGGCGGGAATTGAGTCCTTGCTTTCCTGTGTTGTTGCTGACACAATGGTAAACTCAAAGCATAATTCCAATGCCGAATTGGTGGCTCAGGGTATAGGAAATATTGCCTCGGTCGCCTTTGGCGGTATACCCGCTACAGGTGCAATAGCAAGAACCGCCGCAAATGCTAAAAACGGTGGTAAGACTCCCGTTGCAGGTATGGTACACGCCATAGTGTTACTCTTAGTGCTTTTGTTTTTGATGCCCTATGCGGCACTTATTCCAATGCCTACAATAGCCGCAATTTTGTTTATGGTGGCTTATAATATGAGCGAATACAAGGAGTTTGCCCACACAATTAAAACAGCCCATATAACCGATTCCGTGGTAATGGTTATAACCTTTGCCTTGACTGTTATATTTGACTTGGTTGTAGCAATCGCTGTGGGACTTGCCCTTGCAATAATATTCGACTTAATATTCAAAAGAAAAAAAGCTGTCGCATAATACAATATTAAACGGATGTGTAGAAATTCTACACATCCGTTTTGATTTTTGAAATTAATATTTGTATATATTGAGAAAAATTAAGAATTATGTTAAAATGAAATATATTAAACCGAAGGAGAGTTATTATGAAAACCAAACTTTCACCTCGTTTTTGGTGCGCAGTTACCCTTTTCAGTCTGATGGGTCAGGTCGCATGGGTTGTTGAAAATATGTATTTCAACGTTTTTATCTATAAAATGTTTAATGCCAGTGCTGGTGATATTGCACTGATGGTTGCCGCCTCAGCCGTTGCCGCTACTGTAACCACTGTCTTTATGGGTGCGCTTTCTGACCGTGTTGGAAAACGCAAGTTGTTTATTTGCAGTGGTTATATACTTTGGGGCATATCAATTTTTAGTTTTGTACTTATCCGCACCGATATTATCTCGGGCATTTTCCCAACCATTACTGCTGTTTCATCACTTTGTGTTACCTTGGTTATTATAATGGATTGTGTAATGACCTTTTTCGGCTCAACCGCAAACGATGCCGCCTTTAATGCTTGGCTTACCGATTCAACCGACAAAACCAACCGTGGTGCGGTTGAAGGTATTAATGCTATGATGCCGCTTGTTGCAATTTTGGTGGTTTTCGGCGGTTTTATGTTCTTCGATTTGGAAAAAGCGGCAAGTTGGACACTGATTTTCACAATTATCGGTATTGTTGTTACCGTTATTGGTATTTTGGGCATTTTCCTTATTAAAGACACTAAAGTAGAAAAGCCCGAACAAAGCTATTTGGGTTGTATTTTTTACGGTTTCAGACCAAAAACTGTTAAAAACAATTCTTTGCTTTATATCACACTTGCGGCGTTTGTGATTTTTAATACCTCAATTCAAATTTTTATGCCTTACTTGATTATTTATTATGAAAAGTCGTTGGGTCTTACTGATTATGTTTTCATAATGGCACCTGCAATTATTATCGCTGCAGTTGTTACAGCCATTTGGGGTAAGGTTTACGATAAAAAGGGATTTGCCTTTTCAAGCAGCATTGCGCTTTTATCCCTTTGTTTAGGTTATGTGATTTTATTTTTCACCAAAACCACTCTTCCTGTATTTATCGGTTCCCTTTTTATGATGTGCGGTTATCTCTCGGGTATGGCGGTATTTGGTGCAATGATAAGGGACAATACTCCCGAAAATAAGGCAGGTATGTTTCAGGGGCTTCGCATTTTCGCACAAGTGCTGATTCCCGGTATAATAGGCCCTGGGGTAGGCTCGGCTGTGCTTAAAAATGCCGAAACTGTGCTTAATAACGATGGTACTACCTCGTTTTTACCTAACGAAAATATCTTTTTAGCATCCTTAATTGCAATTGTTTTGCTTATCCCTCTTTTATTTATCATCAAGAAAAGGAATTCCTCAAATGAAAGCTGAATTTGCAACACTATACACTCCCTTTGAAAAGGATTTAAACACCGAAAAACCGTGGGATGTTTACCCACGCCCACAATTCAAACGCCAAAGTTTTATAAATTTAAACGGAAAATGGAGTTTGGAAATTAAGCGCAAAAACTTTTCTGCTTTCAATGGTGAAATTATTGTGCCTTTTTCTCTTGAAAGTCGACTCTCAGGTGCCCATTTCAAAAAAGAAACCAACGATTTATTGATTTATAGCAAAAGCTTTGAGTTCGCACCCTCTGATGCCCTAGTGCTTTTAAATTTTGGTGCGGTTGACCAAGAGTGTAAGGTTTATATTAACGGTGATTTCGTGGGCGAAAACCTTGGCGGATATCTTCCGTTTTCATTTGATATTACATTACATTTAAAGCCGGGTGAAAATGAAATTAGGGTAGAGGTTACTGATACTCTTAATTTGGATTTAGCCTATGGTAAGCAGCGTAAAAAGCGTGGCGGTATGTGGTACACCGAAACAAGCGGAATTTGGCAAACTGTATGGATTGAAGAAGTGCCGAAAAATCATATTAAAGGCATTAAGGTTACCCCTGACCTTACGGGTTTTGATATAACCGTTTGGGGTGGTGAGGATGAAAAAGTTATTGAAATAGATGGTAAAAAGCACACTTTTTTGGGGGATAGCACACGAATAGAAATTGAAAACCCAATTAATTGGACTCCCGAAAACCCACACCTTTACAATTTCACATTGACGAGCGGTGAGGATGAAGTTAAATCATATACCGCTCTTCGCACAGTAAGGGTTGACGGAAATGAAATTTTATTAAACGAAAAACCGTATTTTTTCCACGGACTTTTAGACCAAGGTTATTTTAGCGATGGCATCTATACACCTGCCACTCCAGAAGCGCTTGAAAACGATATTATTAAAATGAAGGATTGCGGTTTTAATATGTTAAGAAAGCATATTAAAATTGAGCATGAGTTGTTTTATTATTACTGTGATAAACTTGGTATGGCAGTTTTTCAAGACCTTGTAAACAGCGGTAAATATAGTTTCTTGATTGACACCGCTCTGCCGACCATTGGTCTTAAAAAAGGCGTTACCCATAAGGCAACACCTTTAAGACGAGAGCAGTTTATTAAAAACTCAAAGGATACCCTAAACCTTTTATATAACCATCCTTGCGTGGTATATTATACTTTGTTTAACGAGGGGTGGGGACAGTTTGATGCTAAAAACCTTTATAAAATGATGAAGGATATTGACTCCACACGTGTGTGGGATGCAACATCAGGTTGGTTTCAAACAGGTGAAAGTGATGTTTTGTCGGAGCATATTTATTTCAAACCCCTTAAATTCAAACCTGACTCTCGCCCTCTTGTGCTTTCGGAATTTGGAGGATATTCTTCAAAAATCGAGGGTCATTCCTTTAATAAAACAAAAACCTATGGCTATAAATTCTTTAGTGACAATGAAGAATTTAAAAAAGCTCTGTTAAAACTGTATTTAGACGAGGTTATTCCCGCTATTAAAAAACATTGCCTTTGCGCCACAGTTTTAACACAGGTTAGCGATGTTGAGGATGAAACAAACGGGCTTTTAACCTATGACCGACAGGTTTTAAAGGTTGACCCCAACGAAATGCAAAAAATGGCAAAAGCCCTTTTTGATACTTATTATTCGGTATAAACATTAATCTGTTAAGATAAAATTAAAAGAAGCACGAAATTTTCGTGCTTCTTTTTTTGCTGTCTATTTATTATTTCACAATATCTGCAACACTGTCTAAAATATATTTTGGGCGGTAGGGGAATTTGTCAATATCCTCTTTTGCAGTAACGCCCGTCAAAACCAAAACAGTATCAACATTAGATTCAATACCCGCAATAATATCGGTATCCATTCGGTCGCCGATAAAGGCGATTTCTTCACTGTGGCAGTCAATTTTCTTGAGTCCGTGGCGAAGCATTAAGGGGTTGGGTTTGCCAACAAAATACGCTCTCTTTCCCGTTGCAATTTCAATGGGGGCTATAAGTGAGCCTGTTGCGGGCATAATGCCTTTTTCGGTGGGACCTGTAATGTCAGGGTTGGTACCGATAAGCTTTGCGCCCTTGTTTACAAGCTCAATAGCTTTTTCGATTTTTTCAAAGTTGTATGTTCTCGTTTCGCCCACAACAACATAATCGGGGTTGATGTCGTTCATATAAATTCCTTGGTCGTAAAGCGCTTTTGTGAGTGCAGCTTCACCTATAACATAGGCAGTGCAACTTGGGTTTTGGTTCTTTAAGAATGCGGCGGTAGCCATAGCGCTTGTGTAAAAATGCTCGGGCGTAACATTTAAGCCCATTCTTTCAAGTTTCATACTAAGTTCGTGGGGTGTTCTTTCGGGGCTGTTAGTTAAAAAGACAAACTTTTTATTGTTGTCAATCATCCAGTTAACAAAGTCTGAAACACCGTCCAAAATGCGGTTTCCGTGGTATATAACACCGTCCATATCACAGATAAAGCCGATTTTATTTCTAATTGATTCCATATTTTACCTCCTAAAGTAAATATCCTGCCGCAATACCTGCAACTGCGGAAAGACAGATTATAATAATTGGGTGCACCTTTTTAAATGCCAAAACAGCACAGACAGCGAAAATTGCTAAAGAAATATAGGTTTGTGCGGTTTTTAAAATTTCTAATAAAGTATTGCCCTCTGGCAAGAAAACGGTTAAGAAAATTGACAAAATTGCCCCGCCGATAAGACCCACAACAGCGGGTTTCAAGCCTGTCATACAACCTGCAACAATTTTATTGGTTTTAAATTTTTCATAAAATCTTGCAACAATTAAAATAATTATAAAAGAGGGGAGAACTACGCCCAGTGTGGCACAAAAAGAGCCAAAAAGTGAGCCTAAAATACCAAACTCGCCGCCTAAAACTGAGCCGACATAGGTTGAAATGTTAACGGCAAAGGGTCCCGGTGTGCTTTCACTAACGGCAATAAAGTTTACAATTTCTTCTTTTGGCAACCAACCGTTGTTGATTACTTCTTCCTGAATTAAAGGAAGCATTGCATAACCACCGCCGATGGTAAATAAACCGATTTTAAAGAAGGTGTAAAATAACTTAAAGAATATCATTATTTTGCCCTCCTTTGAGCCATAAGAGAGGTCACAAGACCAAACACGGCGCAACCGATAAGAACAGCTAAAACGGGGATATCAAGTAGTGCGGTCAGAATAAATGATGCCGCCATTATAATATATGAAACTAAATTTTTGGGGCATTTTTTATACATTGTAACAATGGCTTTTAAAAGCAGTGCCAAAACACCCGCTCTGATGCCCTCAAAAGCATATTGAACTGCCTTAATATCTTTAAATTGCTCAAGCAAAAATGAAATTGCAAAGATAATGCAAAAAGAGGGCAAAACTGTGCCGAGGGTTGCAAAAAACGAGCCCCAAAAACCGCAAACCTTAAAGCCTACAAAGGTGGCAGAGTTGATTGCAATAGGTCCGGGTGTGGATTCAGCGATGGCTACAATTTCCAAAATGTCATCATCGGTTATCCACTTTTTATTCTCAACAACCTCTTTGGAAATAAGAGGTATCATAGCGTATCCACCGCCAAAGGTGAAGGCGCCTATTTTAAAAAAAGTTACAAATAATTGTAATGCTTTTTTGAATGTTTCTCTCATATTTTTTCCTTTGTAAATCTTTTGATTTTATAAATTTCTTCGGTAGCTAATCGGGCTTTGGCAACGCTTATGTTTGTTTTTGGGAAACAGTAATAAAGTTTAGAGGCATCACCAATGCAAATAACATCGCCGATTTCATACCAAAAATAGTCGGAATTAAGACTGTAAGAAACAACGGGACTTTGGGCGTAATCGAGTTTGCCGTTGCAACCTGTAAGGTGGAAACCATCGGTTGTGTGGGTAAGGTGACCGTCGCCAACTTTATAAAGGCATTTGTTATCACAAATAACGTAAATATCCACATCGGTATCAAGATTATATTCACCCTTTAAAATTTCCGATTTAACGCATTCTCGTTCCCAATTATACCAGTCGGGGATGTGGGAAAACTCGGTTTCACCCGAAAGGGCTTTAATATCGCCCAAAACACCAAGTTCATATTCTTTGCCACAATTAGAGCAAGAAATTAATGTGTTCTCGCCCTTGAGGGTATTCTCGCTTTGACAATGTGGACAACGGTATAAAATCCTTTCGAGTCCTTCGGCACGGAAATTTTCGGTGATTTCAACACCCTTCTCTTTTTGGATTGCAAAAGCATCGAAGGTGAATTCTTTATTTATAAGGTCGGTTATTTCTTTAGAAGATTTTTCCTTTATTTCCTCGGGGGTTAAAAGGTATTTAACGGTAGCGCTAACCTGAGTTTTACGTTTTTTGAGACCATTATATAAGGGGTCTCGCAAGAAAGCACCTTCGGTTATAACAGTAGCAACGGGGACACCCAACTTCTTAATTAATACACCAATTCTCGGTGGTAAAGCAGTGGCGCAGCCATCAAAAGAATAACCGGCCTCCGGATACATTAAAACATTTGCCTTGTTTTTCTTAATAGCGTGGGAAATGTGGCTTATTAAAGAAATGTCGGTAACAAACTTGTTTGTTGGAATGCAACCCAAAAGGCGCATTAAAAGTGATTTACCAATGTAAGCATCGGTGGTGCAAACAATGGAAATTCTTTTGGGGAAGAAAATTTTAAAGGCAATTTTCATATCCAAAAAACAAGAGTGATTCATTAAAATAAGGCAGGGTTCGTGAAGTTTATCCATCCTTATTTTTTTAAGGCGAAATTTAACTGCCCAAAGTTCGGGGATGGATAAAATATATATAAGTGCGCCTAAAAGCCACATAGGTCTTAGGGGTTTGATGCTGTTGTTAATTTTTAGGTTGCTTATTTTTTCAAAATCGACAAGTTTGGTTTTGATTTTCATAACATACCCCTTAAATTTTCATTCACAATTATTTTACCCTAAAACTGGTAAAATGGCAAGAAAAAAAGCTCCCTTTAAGGGAGCTTTTAAATTTTAGTGTTTTCTAAAACCTTTACGGTCTTTTTGACGGGGCTTTTTGTCTTCTTCGGGTTCATCCTCAACAACAGCGCCGTTAATTTCAACCAATGCATCTCTGCGAGAAAGGTTAATTCTGCCTTGGTCATCGATTTCGGTAACCTTAACAAGAACTTGGTCGCCAACCGATACAACATCCTCAACCTTTTCAACACGTTTAACATCAAGTTTAGAAATGTGAACTAAACCCTCCTTGCCGGGAGCAATTTCAACGAAAGCACCGAAGGTCATAAGACGGGTTACTTTGCCGTTGTAAACAGCGCCGATTTCGGGGTCGTTAGCAATAAGTTCAACAATAGAAACTGCTTGTTTAGCCTTCTCAATGTCGATACCTGCAACGAATACATGACCGTCTTCCTCAATGGTAATGGTACATTCACATTGTTCTTGAATGGATTGAATAACCTTACCTTGTTTGCCGATAACATCACCGATTTTCTCGGGGTTGATAACGGTGGTAAGCATTTTGGGAGCGTACTCGGAAAGTTCGCTTCTATATTCAGGAATACACTTGAGCATAACTTCATCTAAGATGTGGAGTCTTGCTTTGTGGGTCTTGGCAAACGCTTCCTTAATGATAGCAGGGGTAAGACCGTGAACCTTAAGGTCCATCTGGATAGCAGTGATACCCTTGTGAGTACCTGCAACCTTAAAGTCCATATCGCCGTAGAAGTCTTCAAGACCTTGGATATCAACCATGGTCATAAAGTCGCCGTAAACGCCATCGTCGCCTGTGATAAGACCACAAGAAATACCTGCAACGGGAGCCTTGATGGGAACACCTGCAGCCATAAGAGCCAAGGTGGAACCACATATAGAACCTTGAGAGGTGGAACCGTTGGAAGAAAGAACTTCGGAAACAACACGAATAGCGTAGGGGAACTCCTCAACACTGGGGATAACGGGAACCAAAGCTTTCTCAGCCAAAGCACCGTGACCGATTTCACGTCTGCCGGGACCACGAGAGGGTTTGGTTTCGCCTACAGAATATGAAGGGAAGTTGTAGTGGTGGATGTATCTCTTGGATACTTCTTCATCAAGTCCGTCAAGCTTTTGAGCTTCGCTAACGGGAGCCAAAGTAGCAATAGAAAGAACTTGGGTTTGGCCACGGGTAAACATACCTGAACCGTGAACACGGGGGAGAAGGTCAACCTTGGCATCTAAAGGACGGATTTCGTCAATGCCACGACCGTCAACACGTTTTTTCTCATCTTTAAGCCAAGCACGAACAACATGCTTTTGAACAAGATACATAATCTCGTCAAGTTTAGCCTCTTGGCCTTCGAAACGCTCATCAAACTTCTCGTGAACTGCTTGGTAAATGGGAAGTAAAGCAGCATCGCGAACGAGTTTGTCATCAGTATCAAGAGCTTTTCTGACATCTTCAATGCAGAAAGCTTCGATTTCTTCCATAATAGCAGGATCGGGATCGTTGGAAACGAACTCGAACTTCTCTTTGCCGATTTCAGCAACGATGCCGTTGATGAATTCAACAACCTTTTTGTTTTCTTCGTGACCTGCCATAATGCAGTCAAACATTAAATCATCATCGATTTCGTTTGCACCTGCCTCAATCATAGCAACTAAATCAGCAGTAGAAGAAACAGTGAGGTTAAGGTCGGTCTTTGCTCTTTGTTCTAATGTGGGGTTGATAATGATTTCGCCGTCAACAAGACCAACATTTACACTGGAGATGGGACCGGCCCAAGGAATATCGGAAATTGCGATAGCAGCCGATACACCGATAGCAGCAGCAACTTCGGGTGAGCAGTCGGGGTCAACAGCCATAACTGTTGCAACAACCGAGCAGTCATTTCTCATATCTTTTGGGAACAAAGGACGAATAGGACGGTCGATACAACGGGAAGCCAAAATGGCTTTTTCGCCTGCGCGACCTTCACGGCGTGTAAAGGAGCCGGGGATTCGGCCTACAGCGTACATCTTCTCCTCATAATCAACTGAAAGAGGGAAGAAGTCAACACCCTCACGGGGTTTGGCAGAAGCAGTAACGGTACAAAGTACACGAGTGTCACCGTAACATGCCATAATAGCAGCATTTGCAAGACCAGCCATCATACCTGTTTCAAGTTTTAAAGGACGGCCGGCAAGTTCGGTTTCATAAACCTTGTAATTTTCAAACATTGTTTTTTCTCCTTTTTGTTTTATTTTTTGCAGGAGATTTAGCTTAGCAATAAATCCAACACCCCAATTTTTTGGATGCTCGATTTATCGCTAACAGCAAAAATCTCCTATTTAATGACAATAAGGCAGACCGTTTTTGATTACGGTCTGCCCTTGAATCCTGATTACTTACGGATGCCGAGACGCTTAATAAGTGAACGGTATCTTTCAATATCAACCTTTTGGAGGTAAGCGAGAAGGTTTCTTCTGTGACCTACCATCTTTAAAAGACCACGATAAGAGTGCTTATCCTTTGGATGATCTTTCAAGTGAGCGTTGAGCTCGTTGATACGGTTGGTAAGAACTGCGATTTGAACTTCGGGAGAACCGGTGTCGCCTTCGTGAGTTGCATATTCAACCATAATCTGTTGCTTTTTCTCTTTTGTCATTGTTTTCACCTCTTTTAATATTTAATCCAAAAACCAAGCCATGGGTCATAGTGATTCCCGAATGTCGGGCGGACACCCAAAGCATAGTATTAGGTATGCCGATTTCACATCAGCCTTAGTATTCTACCACAAAACTTTAAAAATGTAAAGAAAAATTTTAAATTATTATAAAATAAAGAATTGTCGAACAAAGTTATTGCATTGAGTAGTCTTTGGTGGTAAAATATTTAAGTTAAGAAAAAGGAGTCGAGAAAATGGCAAAAATCGAGAATTTAAGAAATGTTGCAATAATTGCCCACGTTGACCACGGTAAAACCACCTTGGTTGACCAGCTTTTAAAACAAAGCGGAACATTCAGAGAAAATGAAAATGTTGATGAGAGAGTAATGGACTCTAACGACCTTGAGAGGGAGAGAGGAATTACTATTCTTTCCAAAAATACAAGCGTTATGTACGGCGATGTTAAAATTAACATTGTGGATACACCGGGACACGCTGATTTCGGCGGTGAGGTTGAGCGTATTTTACAGATGGTAGACGGCGTTTTGCTTCTTGTTGACGCTTTTGAGGGTTGTATGCCCCAAACCCGTTTTGTTCTTAAAAAAGCCTTGGCTTTGGGTAAAAAAGCGGTTGTTGTTATCAATAAAATTGACCGTCCGATGGCAAGACC
>JAZSDI010000039.1:0-7347 GCA_045531045.1 Acutalibacteraceae bacterium
TGCATTTTAAACTTGCTTTATCAAAACCGATATCACGCAAAATTCCCGCAGGCAACGAGGTGCTTTCTGCCTTGCCCGTTCTGCCCGAACGCCTGATGATTGTGGGGGCGGCACCCGCTTTGTAAAGCTCGGTCTGACCCGTAAACAAATCTATACTCGCAACATCAACGGTAGCTAATGATTCATCGGTAGATTTAAAAAGCATTGAGGAATTTAAGAATTTAAGCGAACAGTCAAACCCAAAACCTGCTTTCACAAGCCTCGACATTAAACCGCACGCCATAGCGCCGTCCACAGCCGCTCTGCCGCCCGTACCCATACCGTCACTCAAAATTATGAGAAAATGGCCTCTGCCATCATTAAAATACTTATAGGCGTCACCGCACATTTTAGATTCATTGGCGCAGATTTGCTCGGCACCGCAGTCAATGGTTATATTTGCCTTTTCATTTAAGACTATGAATACATCTCCCCCAACCTCGCTGATGTTGGGAACATCAAAGTTGCGTTCACATACTATCGATGCAGTTTTCATAACTTGGAGTTTATTAATTATAACCTCACAGTCTTTTTTAAGTTTAAACTCAAGGGTCATTCTGCCAAACTTATCAATTCTGCAACCCGCCTCGGTAACCCTAATATCTAAATTTTTAAGAGCGTTTGCAACATTTTCGGCAGTTACGCTGTCAAATTGCTCGTCGTTTTTAAAATCTTCCGCAAGGTCTCTTAGCATATCAGAAATTCCGTCAAACTGGTCTGACACCACCGACCTTACCTCATCAATTCGGTTTTCTGCAGATATGCGTGAAGCATATTCGGAATATTTGCGGTATGTCACATTCGTTATGTTAGAAACCCTCAAACATCTGCCCAAAAATTCCTCGGGAACAGAATTTTCTAATATAGTTTCATTGTTTTTTATCGCCTTGGTTATAGACATAATCGCATCTACTGTGCTTTCTCTTCTACTCTCCCAACAATGAACCCTCAGTTTGCAACCTTTACATGCTTCTTGTTCTATTGAATAAATCACCTTTCCAAAATCGGGAGAGTTAATTTGAGAGAGTTTTTGCGAAACTTGTTCAACTGTTTGGGAAATGTCACGCAAAGCATTAGAAGCCATATTAAGCCGCATTGTAAGTGATTTTTTAACACCTGTGGAAGAACTCATTTTAGGATATGATGCAAACATTTTTCCAAAAACAATACCAATGTTTTTTGGTATTACTAAAAACAACAGACTGCCTACTACTGACTCTGTCAAAACTACTGTAATGCTTGTCAAATCTGCGGTTAATATATTACCAATAAAACTCAGCAAAACGAGAACTACTATTTGTGAATATTTGCCAAGATTTGCAAACAAACCGCACATAAGACCTGCAAGTGCAAAAGTAAGCCCCAGTCCACCTTGAGAGCCACTGAGAGCAAAGGAAAAGCCCACCGATATACCGCTGATAGCACCCGCAATTATTCCGCCGTATTTCGATGCAACCAAAATTAGTATCACACCTAAAATTCTGCCAAGCGAAACATTTAAGAGTGTGAAAGAATAAAGTCCCATAATCACCATACTGGCAGTAAGCAAAAGACTCGCAAGTTCTTCCGAAGAAAAACCTGCCGTTTCTCGTTCAAATGCCTTAAAGGTTTTGCAAATGAAATAAGCACCCAAACCGCAAAGCAACCCTTCGGTCAAAACGGTTATAATTTCGGCCTGTCCTGTGCTGATAGAGGTAAAACCCGTCAAGACACAAGCCAAAAAAGAAATTAAGGCACTAAAATAAGGACTGCTTACAATCTTTTTATAATTAGAAAGCAAGAGTTTAATTGAAAGCACAGCAAACAATGCCGCTATGTATCTGAAACCCGATGTGTCAGCCGCAGGTATAAAATAACTGATAAAGGTGCCAACCATTGCGGCGGGTACAAAATACGAACTACACCCACCAAGAAAGGCTAGTCCAAAGGGCATAAACTGTCCCAAAATCACTCCTCTGCTCATAATAGCAGAGGCTATTCCCACCAAAACATGAAGCGTTACTGCCGAGCTTAATTCCTTTATGGTATAATCTTCAATCTTTGCACTGATTTTAATATTATCCTTCAAAACTTTCACCCCGATTTTTTCTAAATTTCATTATATATCGAGGCTAAAGATTTTTTTGTCACAAAAGGTTTGAGAAAATTATAAATTTTTGTAACAAAAGAATAATTATTGTTATTTTGTAAAATATGTAAATGAGGAGGGTAAAAATGAAATACATTAAGATTATTATTTCAATAATTCTCACATTATGCATATTTTCAATAACAACCTATTCCCTTTCAAAATTCGGCTCAAAATCCCAAGAAGTTGTAGAAATTCAAACAAAACTGAAGCGTTGGGGTTATTATAACGGCGAAATTGACGGAATTTTCGGCACACAAACTAAAAACGCAGTTATTTCCTTTCAAAAGAAAAACGGGCTTGTTGCCGACGGTATTGCGGGAAAGAAAACACTTGCGGCAATGGGCATAAATTCAAGCAGTTCTAATAGTTCGTCAGATTACGAGTTGTTAGCAAGAATCATATCTGCTGAGGCTCGTGGCGAGCCGTATATGGGACAGGTCGCAGTAGGAGCTGTTGTACTAAACCGTATAGAACATCCCTCTTTCCCTGACACAATGTCGGGTGTAATTTATCAAAAAAATGCCTTTTCTTGCCTTAACGACGGACAGTTTTATGAGCCAATATCCCAAAGCGCATATAATGCCGCAACCGATGCAATTAACGGGCTTGACCCTAGCGGCGGCGCAATTTATTACTATAACCCCAAGAAAGCGACAAGCAAATGGATTTTCAGCCGACCTGTTATAACCACCATCGGCGACCACAGATTTTGTTCGTGAAAGAAAAAACTTGAACCTTCACAGGTTCAAGTTTTTTTTGCTTTATTTATTGTTCCGTATATTATTTTAGCGAAAGCTGTTGAAACTATAATACCCAATGCCAAAGCAGAAGCCAGTTGCAGTGTATAAACCGCTCTTTGCAAAAATGATTCTACATTACCTTCAAATGCGTGTGCCATGGTATAGTAAAGCGACCCACCGGGAATTAGGGGTATTAACGAGGATATAATAAAAGTAGTTGTCGGAGTTTTTAAAACTCTTGCCATTATCTCTGCATAGGCAGAAAGTACAAAAGCTACAATAAAATATATAATAGGCTCGTTTGGAATAAACCAACTCAAAACAACGAAAATCAGCCAAGACGCCAAACCGCCTATTGATGTTACCGCAAGTCTTTTTCCTCGGATATTGAATAGTATCGCAAATCCAACCGAGCCAACAAAACCTGCTAAAATTTGAATTATCTCAGTTTTTGTCATAGCACAAATTCTCCCAAAACAGCAATTGCAAAATATCCCGCCGCAATAGCAAGAGCAATGAGAATTGCTTCAATGGTCCTCAAAAGACCTGCTATACTGTCCCCCGTAAACAAATCACGCAAGGCATTGATTAGACCAATTCCGGGGATGAGTGTCATTATATTACCAATGATAATTTTATCCACATTTGTTATAATTTCAAATTTAACCGCCAAGAAAGCCAGTAATGTTGCAACTGCAGTGGAAAGGAATTTTGAAAAAATCTTATTGGTAATTATTTTATCAGAAAGAAAAATGCTGAATCTCACAACAAAACCAACAATTAAAGAAACTATCATCTCTGTAACAGTTCCACCGAAAAATAAGGTGAAAGCTCCAGCAATTACAGAATAGCAAACAAACTCCCACCACAAAGGATATTTTCTGCAATTTATAGCAGCCTTTAATTTTTCTTCAATTTCTGCATCAGAAAGGTCCCTTTGGCAAATTTCTCTTGAAAGTTGATTAAGCAAATGCAGTCTTTCAATATTTAAATTAGATGAAATTATTCTTCTTGTCTGTGTGTATGTATCTCCGTTGCTTGTATGAATAGTAACAACCATACTGCTGGTAATGATAAATACATCCACTCTGTCAGCTCCAAAGGCACGACACATTCGGGTTATACTTTCTTCAACACGGTGAACCTCAGCACCGGAAATAAGCATTTGCTCGCCAATATCCATAGCATAGCCAAATAACTTAGTCATTAAAATGCCCCTTTATATATAATTAATGAAACTACTATATCATTTATAATTTGGTTTTTCAATACAAAATATAATTTGTATTGTTATTTAAATAATTTTTAAAAAATTTGTCTCACAAATTAGATAAAGCAAAAATCTCGCCCAAAAGGCGAGATTTTTTTATTTAAGAGTATCTGCAATAGTGAAAATTAAATCCTTTGACTTTTCCCAACCAAGACAAGGGTCGGTAATCGATTTTCCGTAAATATGCTCCCCTATTTTTTGAGCCCCATCTTCAATATAGCTTTCAATCATAAGACCTTTAACCATATTTTTAATATCGGTATTATGATTTCGACTGTAAATTACATCCTTTGCAATTCTAATTTGCTCTAAATACTGTTTGCCTGAATTTGCATGGTTAGTGTCAATAATAGCTGAAGGGTTTATAAGGTTTGTTTTAGCATACAATTCGTGAAGTTTTACTAAATCCTCGTAATGATAATTTGAAACATATTTGCCTGTGAAATCAACATAACCTCTCATAATGGCGTGAGCGTAAGGGTTGCCCTCGCTTTGCACTTCCCAGCCTCTGTAAATAAAGGTATGCTTATGCTGAGCGGCGGTTATGGAATTCATCATAATTGAAAGGTCACCGCTTGTGGGATTTTTCATACCAACGGGCGCCTCAATGCCACTAGCAGTCAGTCTATGCTGTTGATTTTCAACCGAACGGGCACCGATAGCAACATAAGCCAACAAATCGGATAAATAACGGTAATTTTCGGGATATAGCATTTCATCGGCACAAATAAATCCATAGTCCTTTAATGCCGACAAGTGCAAATCACGGATTGAAACAATGCCTTTAAGCATATCGGGATTCTCGTCAGGATTAGGCTGATGAAGCATACCTTTATATCCGTCTCCCGTTGTGCGAGGCTTGTTTGTGTAAATTCTCGGAATTATAAAGATTTTATCCTTTACCTCATCCTGAACCTCACGCAGTCTGCCGATATAATCAAGTACAGCTTCCTTATTATCAGCCGAGCAAGGGCCAATAATAAGAATAAACTTATCACTTTTGCCCTCGAAAATTCTCTTAATTTCTTCCTGTCGCTCTTGTTTTACAAGGGCGCTTTTTTCGTCTATCGGATAAAGTTCCTTAATATCCTTTGGTATCGGAAGCTTCCTTAAAAAATTCATACTCATTGGTAACTACTCCTTATCGAAAAGACCTCTTCTCACGGTCGAACAACGCATCATTTCCCTCATACCCTCACGG
This sequence comes from Acutalibacteraceae bacterium, assembly GCA_045531045.1. Taxonomy (GTDB): domain Bacteria; phylum Bacillota; class Clostridia; order Oscillospirales; family Acutalibacteraceae; genus UBA737. Next base: position 5,382 of record JAZSDI010000039.1, read on the forward strand.
TCAGAGGTTTTGATTTTATCATATAACTCATCAAAAGAAGTTCTAAATCTTTCCATTTGAAAAAGTAAATCGCTCTTATTATTTAAAAACAACTCACTCCACATTTCATCGTTAATTCGTGCAATTCGGGTTAAATCCCTAAAGGAATCTCCGGTATATTTTTCCATACCCTCAGTATCAGCACAACACATTAAACTAACAGCTATACAGTGTGTAAGCTGTGACAGAAAAGCTATCATTTTATCGTGTTCTTCAACGCTTAAACGGGACACTCTTTGAAAACCTAACATTTTACCGATGTTTTCGCAAAGTTCAATAGCGCTTTCAGTGTTTTTCTCGGTAGGCACGACAATGTAGTTGGCACCCTTAAAAATTGCAGGGTCGCTGTTTTTAACACCGCTTATTTCCTTACCCGCCATTGGGTGAGCCGAAATAAATTCAACATCCTCACGCAATATATCTTGTATTGCATAAACAACACTACCCTTAACACCCGTAACATCGGTTATAACAGCGCCGCTTTTGAAATGCTGTTGATTATTTTTAACCCAATCAATAAAAATGTGTGGATAAAGCGCAAATATAACTACGTCGGCTTCACCGATTATTTTTGGGTCAATTTCGGTGCTTCCGTAATCAATAATATTGTTATTGACAGCGTATTCAATATCCTCTTGATTTTTTGTTATTGCCGATACTTTAAAGCCAATATTTTTAAGTCCTTTAGCGTAACTTCCGCCCAAAAGTCCTAAACCGACAATTAAAAAATTAATATCCTTTATGAGTTTCATTATTCGTTTTCCACCTTAAGATTAACACCTAATTTTTTAAGTCTCTGGAAAAAATCGGGTAAACTTTTGCTAACCGCCTCTGCACCGTAAATTCTGCCGCCTGTAAGGGTGCAAAGCAAGGAAATTGCCATAACAATTCTGTGGTCGTTATGCGACGAGAGAGGCAAAATCGGTTTTTGAAGTCTGCAAGGAAATACCTTGACAATATCTTCCTCAACATCCACCTTGCAACCAAATTTTGAAAGTTCCTCAGCCATAGCGCGTGAGCGGTCGCTCTCCTTAATTTTAAGTCTCTTTGTACCCGTTAGGATTATACCCTTTAAAGCCGCACCAAGCGCCATTAAAACAGGTGCCAAATCGGGACAGTCGCAAATATCAACAACTGGACAACCCTTTAAAAGTAAGGGGAAAATCTTTTTATATACCCTGTCTCCCTGAACACTTTTTTCATCAAGACCCTTTACCGCAACATTACCGCCGATTAAATTGAAAGCATCAAAAAATGCTGCATTTGAATAGTCACCCTCAACTGAGAGGTTGCGGTTTTTATAGGTTTGTTCGCCTTTTATATACATTGTGTTTTCATCAATTTTGCTGATACGAACGCCAAAATCAGCCAAAGCCTTTAATGTTAAGGCAAGATAAGAAGCACTTTCACTTTTGCCTTTGATATCAATAACACTCTCTCCCGATAAAAGAGGCAGAGTCATCATAAGTCCACTTATAAATTGGCTAGAAATATCCCCTCTGACATTGTATCTACCGCTACTGAGTTTTCCCTTAACTGCAACCGAAGTTTCGCTCTTGGCAAATTTAATTCCTTGCGCTTTACACATTTCTTCATAAACCGAGAGTGAACGCTCAAACAAACGCTTAGTACCCTCAAGGACAATTTCCTCGTCCCTTAACATACAAAAAGGAATTAAAAATCTAAGGGTACTACCGCTTTCACCACAGTATAATTTGCCGTTAATCTTGCTTTCCTGTGACATACCGCCTATCGTTACTGTGTTACCATCCACAGAAATCTCAGCACCCAACGACTTAAGACAGTTGAGAGTCGCCTTAATATCCTCAGAAAAATCTAAATTTTCAATTACACTCTTACTAGTGTTAGCACCACATATCAAATACCTATGCGCCATACTTTTAGATGGAGGCGCAGTTATCTCACC
>JAZSDI010000045.1:0-2756 GCA_045531045.1 Acutalibacteraceae bacterium
AATATTTCATCTTCATTAGAGGGTAAAAATATAAAGGTAAATTCGATAGATGTTACCAAGCAGACCTCGTTGATTTTAAAACTTGAAGACCGTTTCGTTGTTGATTTAGGTTCGGCAAACAATATACCCGAAAAAATCAGCCATTTAACGGCTATGATGGCGAAAATCAGCCCCGAAAAAGAGGGCAAAATTGACCTTAGTATGTGGAGTAGCAGCAATACAAAAGGTACTTTTGTAGAGCAAAAAAATTAAATATTAAAAAAATTACAAAATTGTAATAAAACTGTTGAAATTTTAAAAAAAGTGTGTTATTATCAATGTGTATGATAATATATACTTGGAAATTTATATAAACACGGAGGAATTTAAAATGCCATTTGAAGTAGCAGAGCAGGCAAATGTAGTTCAAATCAAAGTTGTAGGTGTCGGCGGAGGCGGCGGAAACGCTATTAACCGCATGGTTGACGCTGGTGTTAAGGGTGTTGAATTCGTTGCAATCAATACCGATAAAGCAGCTTTAATTAAATCTAAAGCAACCCAAAAAATCCAAATTGGAGATAAGACAACTGCAGGTATGGGTGCAGGCGGAAATCCTGACAACGGCAGAGCTGCAGCTGAAGAATCTCGTGACGAAATCGCAGCAGCTATTAAAGATGCTAATATGATTTTCATTACCGCAGGTATGGGCGGCGGTACAGGTACCGGTGCTGCTCCTATCGTTGCAACCGTTGCAAAGGAGTTAGGAATTCTTACAGTTGGTATCGTTACTAAGCCCTTCGCTTTTGAAGGTAAAAAGCGTATGACTCAGGCTGAGGCCGGCATCGCTGCATTAAAAGAAAATGTAGACAGCCTTGTTGTTATCCCCAACGAGCGTCTTAAGTTTGTTAGCGAAGAGAAGATTACTTTCAAGAACGCATTCGATATTGCTGATGATGTTCTTCGTCAGGGCGTTCAGAGCATTTCTGAGCTTATCAATGTTACCGCTTTGGTTAACCTTGACTTTGCTGACGTTTGCTCCATCATGACCGACGCTGGTTATGCTCACATGGGTGTTGGTGTTGCTACTGGCCGTGACAAGGCAGAACAAGCAGCTCGTACTGCTATCAACAGTCCCCTTATCGAGACTTCAATGGATAATGCTCGTGGCGTAATTATCAGCATCACAGGTTCTACCGATATCGGTCTTGAGGAAGTTGAACTTGCTTCTTCTATCATTTCTGATATGGCTCATCCCGATGCAACCATCATTTGGGGTGCTCAGCTTGATGATACTCTTGAGGATACCATCCGTGTAACAGTTGTTGCTACCGGTTTGGGTGATGACCGCAAGGATGACAAAAACGATTTGGTTTCCTTCTTAAATACATCAAGTAATGATGATGACGAAACCTACACTGATGCTTTAAGCTTCTTTAAACAGTAATTAATTTAAACGGCACATCTGTCATATGCAGATGTGCTGTATTTTTGCATATATTTTAAAGGAAACAGGCGACTGTTTCCTTATTTGTTTTTGTCTATTTTTGACAAAAGTAATTAAACTTTAGCAAACAATATGTGCAAAAGATAAAACTTACAAATAACACTTGCATATTTATTCAAAATATGGTATTATTTATGCACAGAAAATATTGAAATATGCATAAATTTTGCATAACGGAGGAATTATTATGAATAAAAAAGAAATTAAAAAGGTTGTACTTGCTTATTCGGGCGGTTTGGATACATCTATCATTATCCCTTGGTTAAAGGAAAACTATAACAACCCCGAAATTATTGCCGTTTCAGGTAATGTTGGTCAGGCTGACGAGCTCGAAGGACTTGAAGAAAAGGCTATCAAGACCGGTGCTTCTAAATGCTACATTGAAGATTTAACCGAAGAATTCTTAACCGATTTTGTTTTCCCTTGCGTTCAGGCAGGTGCTAAATATGAAGACTATCTTTTAGGTACTGCTTTTGCTCGTCCTCCTATTGCAAAAAGAATTGCTGAAATTGCTTTGGCAGAGGGTGCAGATGCTATTTGTCACGGCTGTACAGGTAAGGGTAACGACCAAGTTCGTTTTGAACTTGCAATCAAGGCTTTGGCTCCCGATTTAACAATAATCGCTCCTTGGAGAGAGTGGGAAATTAAATCCCGTGAAGAAGAAATTGCTTATGCTGAGGCTCACAATGTTCCTCTAAAGATTAACCGTGAGACTAACTATTCAAAGGATAAAAACATCTGGCACTTATCCCACGAAGGTCTTGACCTTGAGGACCCCGCAAACGAGCCTTTATATAATAAGGAAGGCTTCCTTGAAATGGGTGTTTCTCCCGAAATGGCTCCCGATAAGCCAACCTATGTTACAATCCACTTTGAGCAGGGTGTTCCCACCGCTGTTGACGGCAAGGAAATGGGTGCTGTAGAGTTGGTTGAAACACTTAACAAATTGGGTGGAGCAAACGGTATTGGTCTTTTAGATATCGTTGAAAACCGTCTCGTTGGTATGAAGTGTCGTGGCGTTTATGAGACTCCCGGCGGTGCTATTATCTACAAGGCACACAGCGCTCTTGAGATGCTTTGCCTTGATAAAGAAACTTCACACTATAAGGCTTTGGTTGCTCAGAAATTGGGAGAACTCGTTTACAATGCTCAGTGGTTCTCACCCTTGACCGAGGCTATTCTTTCTTTTGTTAAAACAACCCAAAAGACAGTTACAGGCGATGTAACCTTAAAGCTTTACAAGGGTAATATGATTAACGCAAGTATTACTTCT
>JAZSDI010000106.1:0-5551 GCA_045531045.1 Acutalibacteraceae bacterium
AATCTTCAAAAGTTTGATTAACTATAGAGTCTAAGCATTTTTTTATGTAATTTTCAACATTATATACAGGTACGATAATACTAAACTTCACTTTGTGCGACTCCTTTAAATTTTCAAACTAATCCTTATGCTTATAATATAACTCCATAAAGCACATATATAGTTTAACATTTAATTTAAATAATAGATATTTAATTTTTGTTTTCTTATTAAGGAAATTAAAAAATACAGATGCTTTAATTCTTTTTACTTCGTGAATTAATTCTTTTCTTAAATCAGCAAATTCTTTTGCCTTTTCAGACGCATGAATCAAAACCAGACAAATTTCAACATGACGTGCAATAACATATCCTGTAAGTTCGGGATAGTTCTTTTTGTAATGCTCGACAATTTCTCTGCTGACATCTGCCTCAACAAATCTTCTTTTTTGGAAAGTACCACGAGTAGTACTTTCATCGGTCATAATATAGTGATAAAGCGGTGTGGGATCATATACGATATTATCTGCCCTTTCAACACATTTGGGCATGATTTCAAAATCTTCATATACCCAACCCTCACGCATACGAATTCCGTCGAAAATACGGCTTTCAAACAGCTTGTTCCAAGGGGCATTTGTTATCTTTTTAGATAAAGTCAATTCCCTTAAAGCATCTATTTTGTTCCAATGCTCGACTTCTTGACAGGCAGGATATTCGTCATTATAAAAAACAGTTTTTCCGTTTGCCCAGTCACACTGTACGCCGCAAACCGAAATTTCGGCACCGAATTCTTGCACAAGCGACATCAAGCGCTCATACATACTTGGCTCTATCCAATCGTCCGAATCAACAAAGCCGACATAATCACCCGTCATAACATCAAGCGCTGCATTACGGGCAGAGGATTGCCCGCCGTTTTGCTTGTGAATAACACGAATTCTTGAATCTGCTTTAGCATATTCATCACATATCTGTCCGCAATTATCGGGTGAACCGTCATCAACCAAAATAATTTCAAGATTTTTATATGTTTGGTTTATAATACTGTTTACACACCTTTCAAGGTATGCTTCGGCTTTATATACGGGAACTATAACCGAAATTAAAGGATTGTTCATTCTTTTTCTCCCTAAAACTTAAAGGTATCCTTAATTCCTAACCATTTTTGGTCTTTATCACTTAAATTAAGTGGAGTACCGTCACTCAAAGTATAACCCTGGGCACTAGCATTTCCGTTATACTCACCAACAAGGTCGGGCCACTCAATATTAATTTCGGGGTCGTTCCAAGCAAGACCGCCCTCATCACCGGGGTGATAAAAATCGGTTACTTTATAGCAAAATTCGGCTGTATCAGAAAGCACTAAAAATCCGTGAGCAAAACCTTCGGAAATATAAAACTGTTTTTTATTTTCTTCGGTAAGCTCAACGCCGTACCACTGACCGTAGGTTTCGCTGTTAGAACGCAAATCTACTGCCACATCAAAAACTCTGCCCTTGATTACACGCACAAGCTTTCCTTGGGGAAACTCTTTTTGGAAGTGAAGACCTCTGAGAACGCCCTTAACCGACATAGACTGGTTATCCTGAACAAAGTTCAGATTAAGACCTGCTTCCTCCATATCTTTCTTGTTATAGGTCTCCATAAAATAGCCTCTGTTATCTCCAAAAACGGAGGGTTCAATTATATAAAGTCCCTCAATAGGGCATTTTGTAACAGTAATTTTTCCCATAATTAAAATTCAATCTCCTTTAAATATCTTGCCAAAGCGTCCTGCCAGTCAGGCAAACGCTCAAATCCGTTGTCAGAAAGCTTTGATTTATCAAGACGGCTGTTAAAAGGTCTTGCCGCTTTGCTAACACCGTATTCTGCGGTGGTAACGGGAGTAACGGTCATCTCAACACCTGCCTGACGGAAAATTTCACAGGCAAAATCATACCAGCTTATATATCCGCCCTCATTAGTTGCGTGGTAATAACCGTATTTTTCAGATTCCACCATATCAACCAAAAGTCTGGATAAATCTAAAGTATAGGTAGGTGTTCCTATCTGGTCGCAAACCACACGCAAGGAATCATATTTTTTACTAAGCGCCAACATTGTTTTGATAAAGTTGTTTCCGTTAACGCCGAAAACCCAAGCAATGCGCACTATAAAATATTTTTCAAGCGTGTCCGCAACGGCTTTTTCACCCTCTAATTTTGAAAGTCCGTAAACATTTTGAGGGTCATAATCTTTGCAGTCTGCTTCCCAAGGGGTCTCACCCTTACCGTCAAACACATAGTCGGTAGAAATATAAATCATTTTGCAGTCTGCTTTTTTACAAGCCTTGGCAATATTCAAGGTACCCTTTGCGTTAACCGCAAAAACAATATCCTTTTTATCCTCGTCTTCAGCCAAATCAACGGCAGTCCAAGCGGCGCAGTGTATAACTGCATCAGGTTTTATACTTTCGATAACCCTTTCAACTGCAGCAGAATCTGTAATATCAAGGGAAACATAAGGCATTGTGCAAACAGCAGTGCCGTCTTTAGCACCGCTGTACTCTATTGCAATATCAGAGCCGACACCCTCGTGTCCCCTTTTATGAAGTTCGTTCATTACGTCGTGGCCCAACTGACCGCCAACGCCTGTAACCAAAACCTTCATAGAAATGCTCCTTATCTGTCTTTATACATTTTTTCGTAGTAATTCTGGTATTCACCCGAAATGATGGTCTCCCACCACTCCTTATTGTCTAAATACCACTGAATTGTCTTCTGAATACCGTCAACAAACTTGGTTTCGGGTAACCAACCCAACTCGTTGTGGATTTTAGTGGGGTCGATAGCATAACGCATATCGTGACCCTTACGGTCGGTAACATAAGTAATAAGGCTTTCGGGCTTTCCTAAAGCCTTGCAGATAATTTTTACAATATCAATGTTCTTCATTTCGTTGTGACCGCCGATATTGTAAACCTCGCCAACCTTACCCTTGTGGATTATAAGGTCGATAGCCTTGCAGTGGTCCTCAACATATAACCAGTCACGAACATTAAGACCCTCGCCGTAAACAGGAAGAGGTTTATCGTTCAAAGCGTTAGCTATCATCAATGGAATTAACTTTTCAGGGAAGTGATAAGGTCCGTAGTTGTTAGAACAACGGGAAATTGTAACCGGAAGTCCAAAAGTGCGGTGATATGCCAAAACCAAAAGGTCAGCACCCGCTTTAGAACTTGAATAAGGAGAAGAAGTGTGAATTGGGGTTTCCTCGGTAAAGAAAAGGTCGGGGCGGTCTAAGGGAAGGTCGCCGTAAACCTCATCAGTGGAAACCTGATGATAACGCTGAATACCGTATTTGCGACAAGCATCCATAAGCACCTGAGTGCCTAAAATGTTAGTCTGCAAGAAAATCTCGGGATTTTCGATAGAACGGTCAACATGGCTTTCAGCCGCAAAATTAACAATAATATCGGGTTTTTCTTCCTCGAAAAGCTTGTAAACACCCTCACGGTCGCAAATATCAAGCTTTACAAAGCGGAAGTTAGGATTATCCATTACAGGCGCTAAGGTTGAAAGGTTACCAGCATAGGTAAGCTTGTCCAAACAAACGATTCTGTAATCAGGATATTTCTTAAGCATGTGGAAAACAAAGTTTGAACCGATAAATCCGGCTCCTCCGGTTACGATAATAGTCATAATTATTTCTCCTTAAAAATTAATGCAAAACATCAATATATTTTCCGTCAAGTACATCTTTTAAGTACTGTCCGTATTGATTTTTCTTTAAAACTTCATAGGTTTTCAAAACATCTTCTTTGGTTATCCAACCATTTACATATGCAATTTCTTCAAGACATGCAATTTTTCTGTGCTGATGGGTTTCTATTGTCTTTACGAAGTTTGTTGCTTCAACCAGACTCTCGTGTGTGCCTGTGTCAAGCCAGGTAAATCCTTGACCCAAAAGTTCAACATTTAAATCGCCTTTTTCAAGATAGATGCGGTTTAAATCTGTAATTTCAAGTTCTCCTCTTGGCGATGGCTTGAGATTTTTTGCAAATTCAACAACACGGTTATCATAGAAATAAAGACCTGTCACACAGTAATTACTCTTTGGTTCAAGGGGTTTTTCCTCAATAGATATTGCGTGACCGTCTTTGTCAAACTCAACAATACCAAAACGCTCGGGGTCATCAACATAATAACCGAATACCGTTGCGCCCTTGCCGCTTTCTGCATTTTCAACAGCGGCTTTGAGACGATTTTTAAGTCCGTGACCCGCAAAAATATTATCGCCAAGCACCATAGCAACGGTGTCGTCACCTATAAAGTCAGCGCCGATTATAAAGGCTTGAGCCAAACCATCGGGTGAAGGCTGAACAGCATAAGAAAGGTTTACACCGAACTGCTTTCCATCACCTAAAAGGTCTTTAAATCTTGGTGTGTCCTGTGGTGTGGATATTATCAAAATATCACGAATACCCGCATTCATAAGCACCGACATTGGATAGTAAATCATCGGTTTGTCATAAATGGGAAGTAACTGTTTAGAAGTAACCTTTGTGAGCGGATAGAGTCTTGTACCCGAACCGCCTGCTAAAATGATACCTTTCATAATCAACCCTCAGCATTCTTTTTAGATTCTTTATTATTAAATTTAACATTAACGCTGGCCGCTAATGCAAAAATCAAAACCACGCCCCACAGCAGCCACTGTGAGAAAACGCTAAGCCATGCAGCAAAGAAGCATAAAGCTACCGGCACCATAGCATTGCCGAGCGCCAACAGGAAAAACGGTTTTTGGCTTTGTTCTGCAAATTTTTGCAACAAGCCGAAAACAAATGACCACAAAAGCATAAAGAACACAATTCCAAATATATGGAAATCATAATAGAAATAACCCATAAGGTTTATGGTGTTTAAATGAGGTCTTACCAAGAAGTATTCAGATTCGCTAATCTGTTTTTCTATCCAACTACTTCTGAGTACCGAATTAAACGGAGCAATCTGATGCAAACCGTATGTATATTCCTTGGAATTTTGCACCGCTTCATTAAAATTATCGTGACTTACTGTCAAATAACTGTAAACAAACGAAAGTTTTGGCGGAAGCGTAAAACTTAAATCCGAATGTGCATCATCGCCCACTTCATCGCCATCTGACGGCAATTTGTCATCATCGTCGTCATCGTCGGAGTCGTCATCCGATGATGTTTCATCTTTATCGATATTTATATGGATTTCAGAAGGTTCAAAGAAATATTCCAACTGTGCGTCTGTATAGTTTCTTAAAATAGATACTCCGAAATAAGTACCCACAATTAGGAACAAACATAAACACAAAACCAAAAATTTCTTTTTGTGAATATAAAATACCGTAACCGCCAGTGCCAGAGCAGAGGCTATAAAAGTACCTCTTGACACAACTAATGTCGGGAACAAAAATGTGGAATATAAAATGCAAAGAACAAGTATTACTTTTTTGAAAACACTGATTTTTTGGGTAGCTATGCAATAATAACACAAGCTGGAAACCCCTGTTGAAGCAACAGCAAAAATATGGAACTTTGTATAAAATTTAAGATATGC
>JAZSDI010000136.1:0-4386 GCA_045531045.1 Acutalibacteraceae bacterium
GGGATTAAGTTGCCGTAATCCTTTAAGTCAACACTTCTCTTAATTGCCGATGCAAAAAGGTCGCCTATCATTCCCAAAATGCAGAAAGGAACGGTTAAAAGCATTGGCAAAAGGATTGCTTTCTTAAAGCAGAGCGAAAGAATAAGGGTTACCACAATGCTTGAAAGAATACCGCCTACTGCGCCCTCAACAGTTTTCTTAGGACTGATTGCGGGGCAAAGTTTGTGTTTACCTAAAGTTACACCGCTGAAATATGCACCCATATCGCAAACTGATGAGAAGTTAAAGAGGAGTAGTAAATAATATATTCCGTTCTCAGAATTTATTACATCGCCAAGACTTGAAAACGCAAAAGCACAGGGTAAAGGCAAAGCAAAAAGTGATGCTATTTTTGCTAAATCAAAGTGCTTATGGTTTTTTAGAATCATAAAGACAGCATATAAAAAGTAAATAACGCTTACTAAGGATAAAATTTTTGTTTGAAACACAGAAGAAGCATAGGGTGTATAAAAATTATGCTTTTCTTGGAAATATAAGTTAACTGACTCAAACAGCAAATAATCCGATATAATCACATATACGGCGGAAAAAACACAAGCAACTACCCAACAGGATTTTATTGTTATACCAACCGCATTATGTAAAAGTTCATAAGTAGCAACAGCGGCAAGTAAGGCAATCGCTACTGTAATAACGGCAGTATTCCATAAAAATCCCACTGCTAAAACACAGGCTACAATAACGCCCATAACAATTCCTGAAATTATACGAGTTTTCATTTTTTAAACTCCTCCAAATCTACGGTTTCTGTGGTTATAATCATCTATTGCTTTTTCTAAATGCTTTTCGGTGAAATCGGGCCAAAGAATATCAGAAAACCAATATTCTGCATAAGCCGACTGCCAAATTAAATAATTCGAAAGTCTGTATTCACCGCTGGGTCTTATAATAAAATCAGGGTCGGGCATACCTTTGGTGTATAAATTATCGGTTATTGTCTGCTCGGTTATATCCTTAGGCTTAAGCCCTGACTTTACAATATTCTTAACGGCGGTTGTGATTTCATCTCTGCCGCCATAGTTGATGGCGATATTAAGGGTAAGTCCCGTAGCATTAGCAGAAGCCTTTTCGTTCTTTTCCATCAATGCCTTAATATCATCATCAAGGGGTGTGCGGTCGCCGATAAAGTTTACACGGATGTTTTCGTCCTTAAAGTTTTCGGCGTCCTTAAGATAATCTCTGAGCAGATTCATTATATTCTTAACTTCATCTGCAGGACGCTTCCAATTCTCGGTTGAAAAAGCGTAAACTGTTAAATATTTAAGACCTATTTTATTGCAATATCTTGCAATATTTTTAAAGGTTTTAGCCCCTGCAACATGCCCTGCACTGCGTGGCATTGAGCGTTTTTTTGCCCATCTGCCGTTGCCATCCATTATAATTGCTATATGCTGAGGCAAAATTCTGTTTTCGGGTTTTTTCTTAAAAATATTAATTTAAACCACCGCCCAAAATGTGAATTTAGGCTCGATGGTACCATCGAGCCTGTGTGAAATCTTAGATATCGAGAATTTCCTTTTCCTTAAAAGCGCAAAGCTCATCAATTTCTTTACAAGCCTTGTCGGTAAGGGTTTGAATTTTCTTTTCTCCGTTTGCTTGGTCATCCTCGGTAATGGAGTTTGCCTTTTTAAGTGCCTTTAATTTTTCCAAAGCGTCACGGCGTGTGTTTCTAACCGCAACCTTATTATCCTCGGCAAGTTTTTTAACATCCTTTACAATTTCCTTACGGCGTTCCTCGGTAAGAGGTGGGAAAGAAAGACGGATAACTCTACCATCATTTTGAGGGTTAATGCCGATATCGGAAATTAAAATTGCTTTTTCAATATCCTTAATTGTTGAAGAGTCCCAAGGTTGAATCATTAAAACTCTGGGTTCGGGAATGGAAACAGCTGCCATCTGTTGAATGGGGGTCGGAACACCGTAGTAATCAACAGAAATTCTGTCAAGCACAGAAGCGTTAGCTCTGCCCGCTCTCACAGCCTTATAATCTCTCTCCAAAACCGCAATGGTTTTATTCATTTTTTCTTCCGTATGCTTAATAAGTTCGTTCATAAATATTCTCCTTACCTAACTACTGTACCGATGGTTGCACCTGTAACGGCAGAAACAATATTTTTGGGGTCGTTAAGGTTAAATACCAAAATTTCAATGCCGTTATCCATACAAAGAGAAGCGGCAGTGCTATCCATAACATGAAGTCCCTGCTGTAAAACATCGATGTGAGAAAGTGTGTCATATTTCTTAGCATCAGGGTTGAGTTTGGGATCGCTATCATAAACACCGTCAACATTAGTTGCCTTGAAAATAACATCAGCGCCGATTTCAGCAGCTCTTAAAGCCGCAGCTGTATCGGTTGAGAAGAAGGGGTTACCTGTTCCGCAACCAAAAATGACAACTCTTCCCTTTTCTAAATGGCGAACAGCCTTGTTTCTGATATAAGGCTCTGCAATCTGACGCATTTCAATAGCAGTTTGAACTCTTGCGGTCACGCCCAACTGCTCTAGGGCATCTGCCAAAGCCAAAGAGTTAATAGAGGTTGCAAGCATTCCCATATGGTCAGCTCTTGTGCGGTCCATTTTGCCCGAGCTTCTACCTCTCCAGAAGTTTCCACCGCCAACAACAATGGCAACCTGAACTCCCATATCAACGCATTCTTTTACGCTTTCGCAAACATCAAGTACCTTTTCGAAGTCAATTCCAACGCCTTTTTCGCCCGAAAGAACTTCTCCGCTGAGTTTAAGTAACAGTCGTTTATAAACAGGTTTCATAACAATCTCCTACCACTTTAATATACTACACTCATTTTACATTAATCCCCCCATAAAGTCAACTAAATATCTTATAATTTTTACTTGCTTTTTTGGTTGACTTATGATATTATAACAACGGTTAAGGGAGTAGCTGACGGAGAGTGTTGAATCTCCGTTGCAAATTGCGTCAATACGGGGAAATTCCCCCGCTTTTGCATTAAACAGCAAGACTTATGCCTTTTAGGGCATAGGTCTTTTTTACTACCTTAGAAATTTTAAAAGGAAGGTCTTGAAAATGGATTTAATCAGCTTTCTCTATGAAAACATTGTAAGCAATTTTGAATGGCAAATGCTTGTTATGTGGGCCATCGGCGGAATTTTAATTTATCTCGCCATTAAAAAAGATATGGAGCCTACACTTCTTTTGCCTATCGGTTTTGGCGCAATTTTAGTTAATCTCCCCGGCGTTGTAAACCTCATCACACAAAACGGAAAACCACTTTTAGACAACTTCGGCAACCAACAGTTTGATGCCGGTCCCCTTTCCACCCTCTTTAATGCGGGTATTTCAAACGAACTTTTCCCCTTGATTTTATTTATCGGCATTGGCGCCATGATTGACTTTGGTCCCTTGCTTTCTAACCCCAAACTTATGATTTTCGGTGCCGCAGCTCAATTCGGTATCTTCTTTACCTTCTGCTTGGCATCTATATTCTTTGATGTTAAGGATGCGGCTTCTATCGGTATTATCGGTGCGGCTGACGGTCCCACCTCCATCGTTGTGGCTCAAAAGCTTCACTCAGAATATGTTGGTGCTATAATGGTTGCGGCTTACAGTTATATGGCTTTGGTGCCCATTATTCAGCCCCCTGTTATCAAGCTTTTAACTACCCGTAAGGAACGCCTTATCCGTATGCCTTATGCGCCCAAGAGCGTTTCAAAGCTTACAAAAATCATTTTCCCCATTGCTATTACCTGCATTACAGGTCTTGTAGCACCCGAATCGGTTTATCTTGTAGGCTTCCTTATGTTCGGTAACTTAATTCGTGAATGTGGTGTGCTTAATTCACTTTCTGACACAGCGCAAAATGTTTTAGCAAACCTTATCACTATTTTCTTAGGTATTACTATTGCTTCTAAAATGTATTATGAGCAGTTCTTGAAGATAGAAACTCTTATGATTTTGGGTCTTGGCTTGTTTGCCTTTATCTTTGATACCGCAGGCGGCGTGATTTTCGCTAAACTATTAAACCTCTTCTTACCAAAGGGCAAGAAAATCAATCCTATGATTGGTGCCGCTGGTATCAGTGCTTTCCCAATGTCGGGCAGAATCGTTCACAAAATGGGACTTAAAGAGGACCCTCAGAACTTCCTTCTTATGCACTCTATGGGCGTAAATGTTTCGGGACAGATAGCATCGGTAATTGCCGGTGGACTTATTCTTAACTTTTTTCTATAAATAAGTGAGGAGAACTGATATGGATTTTATGTTTGAACCTATGAATTTTATTAAAAACCTTACCTATATGGGTAAAGGTATGTTGGGAATTTTGATAGTTATGGGCGCTATAATACT
>JAZSDI010000050.1:0-18408 GCA_045531045.1 Acutalibacteraceae bacterium
TTTCATACAGAGTAGATATTTTTGCGTTAAGTGTTCGAAAGACGGGGAGTTGCTTTCGAAACGAAGAGGTAAAACTCACGGTAAAAATATCGCATCCCGCTGACGATAATTTAAGGAAATTTATCCTCCTATTATTCGTATAACGGGTGAAGGAGGATTTTTTATGAGTAAAAAAAGACAACAACTAATCAAAATCATTTTAACCGCTTTGCTTATTGCTCTAAACATCATTATAGAGCGTGTCCCTGCCTTTAAAGGTATCAGCAACCACATAAGCCTATCGGTTATAACCTTAGGCTTTGCGGCGGTTTATTTAGGGATAGGATACACTATTACCATTGCCGCAATGGGTGATTTATTGGGTGCGCTTATTCTTCCCTTTGGTGCTTACAACCCACTCTTCACCCTTACAAATGCGATTACTGGTTTAATTATCGGTGTGGCACTTAGCAAAAGAGCCAGTCTTTTAAACATTTCTTTGGGCGTTCTTGCAAACAAGGTTATCTGTACTTTGTTGCTTAACACCCTTTGGATAGCAATTTTCTATTCGGGCGGTCTTCACGCTTTCCCCGCAATGTTTGTAACCCGTATTGAACAAGCGGTTATTATGACTATAACCGAAATTGCCGTTTTGGTATTGCTTTACTGGGAGAAAAGCCGTATAAGACACTCTCTTGACAAGGCGGTAAAACTTTAAAATCAAAGGATTTTTAAGATGAAAAAAATCAAGGAAGTTTTAAAATGGAGTTTGATTTGTCTCCTCACAGGCTTGTTTGGAGGAATTATTGGAGCGCTGTTTTCACACAGCGTTTCTTTTGTTACAAATTTGCGTAACTCTAACCCTTGGTTACTTTATTTATTACCCGTTGCGGGTCTTTTGACCGTTTTGATTTACAAGACCTTGAAAACCACAGGCCTTGGCACCAACAATGTTTTAAAATCCTTAAAAGAGGGCAAAGGCGTTTCTTCCTTGCTTTTACCCGCCGTTTTTTCGGGTGCGGTTTTAACCCATCTTTGCGGCGGCTCGGCAGGGCGTGAGGGCGCCGCACTTCAAATGGGTGGCGGTTTTGCAAAACTTCTGACTAAAATCTTTAAACTCGATAACGAGGAGTCAAGAGTTGCCGTTATTTGTGGTATGGCGGCATTTTTCTCTGCCCTTTTCGGCACACCGCTTGGTGCGGGAATTTTCGTTCTTGAAGTTGTTTTTAATAAAAAGTTAAGCTTTAAAGCCTTTATTCCGTCCCTTGTTTCGTCCTTTGCCGCATTTATTGTGGCTCAAGGTCTTTTAGTTCACCCTGAGCGCTTTAATATGACTCTGCCCGCCTTTTCCGTAAATCTTCTATGGAAAATTGCGATTTTAATGATTTTAGCCAGCGGTGTTTGTCTTATTTTTGTCAACGCTTTGCATTTTGCCGAGCGCTTTATGAAACGCTTATTTAAAAACCATTATCTGAAAATTACAGTCGGTGCTATCATCATAATTGCACTCACATTTATAGTAGGCTCAAGAGACTATAACGGTGGCGGACTTGACATTGTGGAAAAGGTGTTTTCACATAGCGAGGTTAAAACTGAAGCCTTTTTACTCAAAATTCTTTTCACCGCCATAACCGTTGCGGCAGGCTTTAAGGGTGGCGAAATTGTTCCTACAATATTTATCGGCGCAACCTTTGGCGGCGCTGCGGCATTGATTTTAGGTTTGGGTGCACCCTTTGGTGCGGCGCTGGGTGTTGCCGTTCTTTTCTGCGGCGCCACAAATTGCCCTTTTGCAACCGTTCTTTTATGTTCAGAAATGTTTGGCTTTAAAGGAATTTTATATTTTGCGGCGGCAAGTTTAATTGCCACATATTTAACAGGCAAAAAGAGATTATATAATGTGTAAAAAAACAGTCGGTTTAAACCGACTGTTTTTTAATTTCCTCTAAATTTTCTTCCATCATTTTATGTATTATATCGCCAAGTTCTGCCGTTGTCATATCCTCAAAAAACTCAGGTCTTATAACCTCAATTAGTCTTAAATTTACAACCGTTTTTCTACGAAACATATTTTTTGTGATTCTTTTTGTGTTGTGAAGAACACAAACAGCAACAGACTTTTTAGACTTTAAGGCAATTTTTAGTGAACCGTTTCTAAAGGGCAACAGTTCCTCGGTTTTGCTTGTATACCCCTCGGGGAAAACCGCCACCGAACGCTCATCCGATTTTAAATATTTTATGGCGGAAATTATTGTTTTTGCTGCCTCACGGTCATTTTCACGGTCGATAAAAAGACAGGAAAGCAAATGCATTGCCTTTGCAATAAAGGGCAGTTCCTCTAAAATATCCTTTTTACCGATAAAACTCAAATTTTTATCGGGGAAAGCCGAAATTATAACAGCGGGGTCAAGGTCGTGCTGATGGTTGCAAACAAAAAGCATATTTTCATCATTTACCATTTTCTCCAAGCCATCAAAATCAAACTCTACTCTCATAACCGAAAGTGCAATCGGTAAAGAGTGCTTAACAAGGAATCTGAAAAACCGCTCCCCTTTGGGTGCTTTTTTTATGCTCGTGAAAAGTATCATTAAAACGAGTGTGATAAACTGCAAAAGCACCAATGCCACAAAAAAGCCTATAAAAACAAGGGGCACAGCCCACACACCGTAGCTCTGGCTAAAGAGGGGAGAAATTCTATCAAAAATCAGCACACCCACAGCGCTTAAAATTAAATATAATTTACATGCGGTCATTTTTTCACCTCAGTTTTGTCGTCTCACAATAGCATACTCATCATCAAGTCTGAAATAGGGGCAGGACTTATTATCGCCCCTTAAAAATCTACCCATTTCGTCCTCATCTATTGGTGCATCGCAAAAATATTCTTGTAATTCGTCGTCAAATGTGAAGTTCACACAACTGTCGCAAATACTCAATTTAAAATCTCCTTGTAAATATCGCCCTTTTTAATTCCTGTGATTTTTGCCGCCTCTTTAGCCGACATAGACGCCGACTCGCCCTTGTCCATCAAACCCTTGGCGATTTCGACAGCATCTTTAAGGGTGTATTCCTCTTTAATTTCCTTGGCACCCTTTACAATCAGCACAAACTCGCCCTTGGGCGGGTTTATTTCATATTCTGCCAAAGCACTGCTTAAGGTGGTTATGAAAACATTTTCGTGAATTTTGGTAAGCTCTTTCACAAGGGCAATTTCACGGTCGCCGAAAACCTGTAACATATCCTTTAAGGTTGTTTGTAATTTGTGGGGCGCCTCATAAAAAACCATTGTGCGTTTTTCGTTTTTTAACTCGTCTAAATGCTCTTTTCGGCTGAGTTTATTAACCGACAAAAAGCCCTCAAAACAAAATCTGCCTGTGGGGAAACCCGAAATTGCCAAAGCAGTTGCAACGGCGGTGGGACCTGGTACCGACTCAATTTCAACCCCTGCCTCATGGCATTTTCTAACCAAATCTTCACCCGGATCGGAAATAGCAGGCATACCTGCATCGCTTACCAAAGCACAAGACTCGCCCTTTAAAATACGGTCGATTATAACTTGGTCTTTAAGGCCCTTGTTGTGTTCAAAATAGGAAACCATTTCCTTCTTTATCTCAAATCGGTTGAGAAGTTTTAAGGTTACACGGGTGTCCTCGGCGGCAATAAAGTCAACCTTTTGGAGGGTTTCTAAACCACGGGGGCTAATATCCCCCAAATTGCCGATAGGCGTTCCCACAACATAAAGTTTTCCCATATTATAGGTAAGCCTCCTTGTACGCTCCGTAAATTTCTATCATTTCACGTGACAATCCACCATCTTCTTCAACATAAAGGGTGGGCTCAATTCTAAGACCTATATTCGCCGAACGTTTTCCTTCAACCAAGACAAGCCAAGGTTCTTCGCCCTTTCTTTGGCAAACAAGTCGAAGTCTTTTGGGCTCAACCTTGTATTTTGTCATAAGACTCATAAGTTCTGCCAGTCTTTCGGGTCGGTGACACATACAAAGTCTGCCACCCGTTTGCAAAAGTTTAGCGCCCACCGAAACAATATCTTCCAAGGTGCACTCGGTTTCGTGACGGGCAACCTGCAAAACTCTGTCGGGATTTTTAAGTCCTCCGTTAGGAGATTTATATGGTGGGTTGCAGGTAACTAATGTATGACAACCAAACTCCACCTTGCTTTTTAAATCGGTAAGGTTTGAGTTTATAATCTTAAAATTTTCAATATTTTGGTCGGCCACAGTTTTACAAGCAATAACGGTAGCCTCATCGCTAATATCAACGCCTGTTGCGAAGTTCAAATTTCCCTCCCTTAACATCAAAAGGGGGATAATTCCACAACCCGTTCCCAAATCCACCATCTTATCCTTACGTTTGGCCGCTGCAAAATTGCTTAAAAGCACAGCATCGGTGCCAAAGGTGTGGTGGTCGGTAACATAGACGAAAAAGCCCTTGCCTAAGGGCTCTTTTCTTAACTTCTGGTCCATTTTACACCCTGTGGTGTGTCCTCAAGAATAATGCCCATAGCCTTTAACTGGTCACGAATTTCATCAGCACGTTTGAAATCCTTATTTCTACGAGCATTTGTGCGCTCCTCAATTAAAGCCTCAATATCGCTGTCAAGGGCTTCGGTTTTACGGTTGTAAACCAAACCTAAAACGCCTGTTAATTGGTCAAAAATATCAGCACAAGCCTCTAAAGTCACCTTACCTGCGCCGTTTGCAATGGCAGTGTTAATGTCACGAACAAGAACGAAGATGGCAGCCAAAGCGTCAGCTGTGTTTAAATCGTCCTCCATTGCAGTAATAAATTCTTGCTTTCTTTCTTCAATAAAGCCGGGAATTTCCCCACCCTCGGCAGCGTTTTTAAGTGCAAAATCAATATTATCACGGCAGGTGTAAAGTCTCTCAAGAGAGTTCTTTGCCTGTTCGATAATATCAACCGAATAGTTAATGGGACTGCGATATTGAGAAGAAATAAGGAAATAACGAATAGGCTCGTAACCGAATTTCTCAGCAACATCACGAACTGTAAAGAAGTTATTTAAAGATTTAGACATTTTGTGGTTGTCCACGTTAATAAATCCGTTGTGCATCCAATAATGGGCAAACTCGCAACCGTTTGCAGCCTCACTTTGAGCAATTTCGTTTTCGTGGTGGGGGAAAATAAGGTCAAGACCGCCGCAGTGAATGTCAATAGTCTTACCCAAATATCTACCCGCCATAGCCGAACACTCAATATGCCAACCGGGTCTGCCCTTGCCCCAAGGAGACTCCCAATAAGGCTCTCCCTCTTTGGCAGATTTCCAAAGGCAGAAGTCCATTTGGTCTTCTTTCAAGGTGTCAACATTAAGTCTCTCACTGGCACCTGCCTCCAAATCCTCTAAAGGCTGATGAGAAAGCTTTCCGTAGCCCTCGAATTTCTTGGCACGATAGTAAACATCGCCCTTAGACTCATAAGCATAGCCGTTTTCAATAAGAGAAGAAATGATATTCTGAATCTGCTCGATATTCTCAGTGGCTCTTGGATGAACGGTTGCCTCACGGACATTAAGACCCTTAGCGTCGGTCCAGAATTCGCCTATAAAACGCTCTGCCACCTCGGGAACGGTTATGCCCTCGGCATTGGCTTTGTTGATTAGTTTATCGTCAATATCGGTAAAGTTCTGAACGAAATTAACCTTAAAGCCACGCCATTCAAAATAACGGCGAAGCACGTCGAAAACGCAAAGGGGTCTTGCATTTCCAATGTGTATGTAGTTATAAACCGTAGGGCCGCAGGCGTAGATTTTAACCTCGCCCTCGGTTATCGGTTTAAATTCGTCTTTACTTCTTGTCAGTGTATTAAAAATTTTCATCTTTTTGCTCCTTAAGCTTTGGTTAAACGCTCTAATTCTGCTAAACGGGACTCGATAGCATCCATTTTTTGCTTCACAGGGTCAGGGATATGAATTTGGTCGAGAGTGTTGTTAACAACTTTTTTGCCGTCCTGACGAACAACACGGGCGGGAACACCCACAACTGTTGAGTTGGGGGGTACCTCCTCTAAAACAACCGCACCTGCGGCAACACGGGAATTATCCCCGATTTTAAAGGGACCCAAAACCTTAGCACCCGCACTAATCATAACATTGTTTCCAATAGTTGGGTGGCGTTTGCCTGTGTCCTTACCCGTTCCGCCCAAGGTAACACCTTGGTAAATTAAAACATCATCGCCGATTTCGGTGGTTTCGCCGATTACAATACCTGTTCCGTGGTCTATAACCAAGCGTCTGCCAATAGTGGCGCCTGGGTGAATTTCAATGCCTGTCTTTCGAGCGGCTCTTTGGGAAATAAGCCTTGCTATAAAGTGGTGACCGTGTCTGAAAAAGAAATTTGCACGGCGGTGCATTCTTATAGCCTTAAAGCCTGGGTATAAAAAGTAGATTTCAAGGTCGCTTTTTGCCGCAGGGTCACGGTCTCGAAAAGCCTTGATATCCTCCTTTAATCTTTCAAACATAAACTGCCTCCTATTTTGAGGAATTAATATACTGCTTACTGCCGTTAAGGTAGATTAAGCCCGATACAATACATAATACGGCGCTAATCCAGAAAAGTGCACAAATAATTATATCACAAACATTTACAAATGCGGGTGCGTTAATGCCAAAATCTTTAATGAGAGTGTAAGCAAAAAGGGCAATTACGATACCTGCCATCTGGCTTACAGTCTTACATTTACCCCAGATATTAGCCGCAATAACCTTTCCGCCGCTTGAAACAACAACCAAACGGATAGAAGAAACCATAAACTCTCTGAAAAGAACAAAGAATGTGATTAATGTTATCTGCAAACAGATTACGGGCTTGTCGGCATACATACAGATAAAGCCTAAATATGCAGAGGTGGTAAGCATTTTATCTGCAAGTGGGTCTAAGAATTTGCCGAAATCGGTAACAAGATTATATTTTCTTGCCATTTTGCCGTCTATCATATCAGTAAGGGATGCCGCAATAAATAAAACAAGTGAAATTAAGTAGTGATAGGGAAAATTGAAAATCATTGTTGCCATAAAAATTGGGGTTGCTATCATTCTTGCTACGGTTAATTTGTTTGGTGTGTTCATAATTCTAACTCTCCTAATAAATCATAATCTAAACAGTCGTTTATTCTAACTGTTACATAATCGCCAATTTTAAGGGGTCTGTCCGACATAAAGAAGGTCTTGCCGTCAATTTCGGGAGCATCCCAAGGGGCTCGTCCGAAATAGCATTTAATGTAATCATCCCAACCTTCAACCAAAATCTCGGTCAAAACACTTACCTTTTCGGCATTTTTCTCAGCAGAGATGAGATTTTGCATCTCCATTATATTATCGCATCTATCCTGCTTGGTTTGTTCATCGACTTGGTCGGGCATCAACGCTGCAACCGTATCTTCCTCGGCAGAATAGGTGAAACAACCTAATTTATCAAATCTTTTTTCCTTAACAAATTCAGCAACCTCGGTAAACTGTTCCTCAGTTTCACCGGGGAAACCGGTTATAAGGGTTGTTCTAAGGGTCATTTCGGGGATTTTCTCCCTGATTTTATCAATAACCTCGGTTATACACTTTTTATCGCCCTTGCGGTTCATTTTCTTTAAAATATTATCATTTATATGCTGAATTGGAATATCGAGATATTTAACGAGTTTCTTTTCCCTCTTTATAACCTCTAAAAGCGAGTCGGTTATTTTTTCAGGGTATGTATAAAGTGTTCTTATCCAGTGAAGACCTTCAATTTTGCAAAGCTCGGTCAATAACTCGTCTAACTTCGGCTCACCGTAAAGGTCGGTGCCATAAGCGGTGGTATCCTGTGCCACAACTATAAGCTCGGTAACACCCTTTGATGCTAAATCCTTTGCCTCGGCAACACATTCTTCAATGCTTCGGCTTCTCATTCTTCCACGAATTTTAGGAATTGCACAGTAACTGCAACAGTTGTCGCAACCGTCGCCCACCTTTAAATATGCCGTGAAAGGCACACCGCCTAAAATTCTCTCGCCGTTTAAATTTAAATCGGTTTTCTCGCCGTAATAATTCTGCTTTTCACCCGAAACGGCTTTTTTAACAATTTCGGCAATCTGCGAATTTGAGCCAATTCCAACGCAGACATCAACTTCGGGAATTTCCTCGGTTATATCGTCTCGGTAACGCTCGGCAAGACAACCCGTGACTATCAGCGCCTTGCAGTTACCGTCGGTCTTATATTTTGAGGCTTCAAGTATATTTTCAATAGCCTCTGCCTTTGCCGACTCGATAAATCCGCAGGTGTTAATTATTATGGCATCCGCCTCGGCTTCGGCAGGGGTAAGTTCCAAACCGCCCGCCACCAAAAGCGCCAACATTTTTTCGGCATCAACCTGATTTTTAGGGCATCCCAAGGACACCATACAAACCTTTAACATTTTTAATCCTCGCTAAAATCCTCTGTATACTTTTTAAGTGCGTTTCTCACATCGCTGTAAGAAAATCCACGGCGTACAAGCGCCGCATAAACCTTGTGATAGTTTTCTTTATCACTCAGTTTCTCTAAATATTTTCTTTCAATAAGCCTTGAAAGAGTGTCACCCTCGTCTGCCTCGGTCTCCTCCAAAATCTCCTTGCACAAATCATAAGGCAAACCTTTAAGCCTCATTTTCTGAATTGCCGCCCGTTTTGAATTGCCCGAATTTAAAAGCTTTTCGCAAAGGCTTTCGGCATAACGGCGGTCATCAAGAAGACCTAATTCCATAAGTTTTGCAATGACAGCGCTACTCGCTTTTTTATCAAAGCCTTTAAGCACTAACTTGTCATACAATGCCTTTTCGCTGTAATCCATTCGGTCAAGATACCAAAGTGCTCTTGCCTTTGCCCTCACATAATCCGACTGAAATTTAAGTTCTTTCAGTTCCTCAGAGTCAATTTCCACATCGGCAATCAAGCTGTGCTCGGCGCAAACATCTTTATCTATTAAAATTTCCTCGCCGTTTGAAAGAGAGACCAAATTCAAGTGAAGTTTAGAGGGTTTAATCTCTGTAATTTTCATTAATCTTCGTCAACCGCAATGTCAATGTCAACTTTTCTGCGGGGTCTTGAGGTTGGCTCCTCGGGCATAATTTCAATATCGTTGCTTTCCACTGCAACCTCTTCACCAGATGTGAGCACTGCGATAATCTTGTTCTCGATTTCCTGTGCCAACTCCGGATTATCCTCAAAGAGTTGCTTTGCATTGTCTCTGCCCTGACCTAAACGGGTTTCTCCGTAATAGAACCAAGCGCCCGATTTTCTCAGAATACCAAGCTCAACACCTGCATCAAGAATTTCACCTGTGTGGCTTATGCCCTTGCCATAGATAATATCAAACTCTGCGGTCTTAAAGGGGGGAGCCACCTTATTCTTAACGATTTTTGCACGAGTGGTGTTACCAATAACATCAGCGCCGTCCTTTATGGCCTCGCCTTTTCTAACATCAATTCTAACACTTGAATAGAACTTTAAAGCACGACCGCCGGGGGTAGTTTCGGGGTTGCCGTACATAACGCCAATTTTCTCACGAAGTTGGTTGATGAATATTGCGGCGCAACCTGTTTTTGACAAGGCACCTGCCAATTTTCTCATTGCCTGAGACATCAAACGGGCAAGTTGACCCACGTGGCTGTCGCCCATTTCACCGTCAATTTCAGCCTTGGTAACCAATGCGGCAACCGAGTCGATAACCAACAACTGAATAGCGCCCGAGCGTACCAAAGCCTCGGCAATTTCCAAAGCCTGTTCGCCCGAATCAGGTTGAGCTACCAACAAAGAGTCAATATCAACACCTAAATTCTCAGCATAAATGGGGTCTAAAGCGTGTTCAACGTCGATAAATGCGGCGGTGCCACCTGCTTTTTGAGCCTCGGCAACACAGTGAAGCGCAACGGTGGTTTTACCCGAAGATTCAGGTCCGAAAATTTCGACAATTCTGCCCTTAGGAATACCGCCGATGCCGAGAGCCATATCAAGCATAAGCGAGCCTGTTTTAATGTGCTCAACGTTCATACCAACATTTTCGCCCAAAAGCATAACAGCACCTTTGCCGAATTTCTTCTCGATTTGGTCCATCGCTGTTTTAAGGGCTTTTATCTTTTCCTCGTCCTCAACTTTTCTTGCGGGAGCCTTTCCTTGAACCTTAGCCATTTTAGTTTCCTCCGTTATCTTTAGTCCCCAAAACGCATCTTCCGATACCGTTCAGGTCGTTTTTTATTTTCACATTAAAGCCTTTTGCTTTGAGAAGGTCTGCCACTTTTTCGGCTTGTTTGAAGCCCACCTCAAAACAAAAACTGCCGTTTTCTTTTAAAACACTGGTGTAATTATCAATTATCGCCTTGTAAAACTCAAGACCGTCATCCTCGGCAAAAAGTGCGGTTTCAGGCTCGAATTTAACCTCGGGTGAACAGTATTTCATCTCTTCCTCAGAAATATAAGGCGGATTACTTACAATTAAATCAAAACTCGCATCTTCAAATTGCGGATTTTCAAAAACATCGCCCTTTAAAACCACCGCTTTTGAATTGTTTAACTGGGTATTTTCCTTTGCATACCTTAAAGCCTCGTCATACTTTTCAAGCAAGGTGACCTCGCTGTCACTCTTTTCAAGGTCAAGTGTTATGCCAATGCAACCGCTTCCGGCACATAGGTCGAGAATTTTCGGGGCATTAATATCTTTCACCTGCTCGAGTGCGGCTTCAACCACAGTTTCAGTATCGGCACGGGGGATTAACACACCCACGCCAACCTTGAATTTTCTGCCGTAGAAATCCCAGTTTCCAAAAATATACTGCAAGGGGTAGTGCACCTCTCGTTGATGCACTATCGCAACCAGATTATTTTCCTGAAACTCGGTCAAAGGCTTATTATAGTCGGTCAGAATCTGTGTGGGGGTAAAGCCTGTTATGTGCATTATAATCTGCTTTGCCTCGAAAACAAAATCCTTGACTCCTGCCGCCTCTAACTTCTTCTTTGTCGAGTTATACGCCTCAAATATTGTCATTATTTTTTTCCTCGGTGTTACAAGCGTTAAGCGCCGCAATAGCAATTTCTATCATACCGTCATCAGGCTCTTTGGTGGTAATTCTTTGCAGCCAAAGTCCCGGTGCGGAGATAATTTTTGTGATTATGTTGTCATATCTGCCGCAAAGTTTTAAAACCTCATAACCCACACCGCAAGTGAGTGGAATAAGCAAAACCTTAACCGCAATCCAAAGCACTGCCGAATCGTAAATACCCTTGAATAAAATCTGCACAACAGTGGAGATTATAACGCTTATTAAAATCATAAGTATCATAAAAGATGTGCCGCATCTTGGGTGGAAACGCTTTTGCTTTCTTACATTTTCCACCGTCAAGGGCAAACCCTTTTCAAAGCAGAAGATGGTTTTATGCTCTGCGCCGTGGTACATAAAAGTGCGTTTAATGTCGCTCATAAAGGAAACGGCCCAGACATAGAAAACAAAAATTGCAAGTTTTATAAACTGCTCAATAAAGGAACGACCAATCGCCGAAAACTCGCTTTTGAAAAGCCACTGCAAACCGCCCACAATGTAACGGGGAAGCGCAGTAAACAAAACAAGCGCCAATAATACGCCAAGCACTGCCCCCACAACCATAACAATATTAAGAATAACGCTTTGCTTTTTCTCGTCTTTTTCGGTTTTGGGCTCGTCCTCCAAATCGGTAAAGCCCGATTTTTCTGCCGAAAGCATAAGCGCCTTGTAGCCGTTTATCATAGACTCTATAAAGGCAACCACGCCTCTGATAACAGGAACCTTAAAAAGTTTGCATTTTTTCTTTAAATTCAGTTCCTCAACATCACAAAGTTCTATTTCTCCCTCTTTTGTTCTCACCGTCATTGCGGTTTTGGTGGGAGATTTCATCATAATTCCCTCTATCAGCGCCTGACCGCCGATAGAAGTATATTTGCATTTACTCATTTGTTTCCTCGCTTAAATTTTCGCTTAAAGCATTAAGTTCTATCGTCTCGCCCTTGTAGGGTTGTTCCTCCTCGGGAGGCTCATACAAAGGAAGCACTATTGTAACCGTAGTTCCTGCGCCCTCGGTGCTTTCAATAAACAAAAGACCCGAGTGCTGTTTTATGATTTCGTCGGCAACCGCAAGACCAATACCTGAGCCTCGCACGGTTTTGTTTGCCTTATAAAACTTTTCTTTAACCCTGTCAATATCCTGTGCGGGAATTCCAACACCCGTATCGGTGACCGTAATTCTTACGCAACCTTCTTCGGTGGCTTGGGTTATAAGCACCTGACCGCCGCTCTCGGTGTATTTCACCGCATTGTCGATAATATTTATAAATACCTGCTTTAGTCGGTCTTGGTCGCCAAGCACTTCCAGTTCTTCGGGGTATGAATTACATATAAAATCAATTCCGTTCTGACGGGCAAGTTCGGCATACATATCTGCCGACTCTTCTAAAATTCTCGTAACATTTAAAGGTGCGGCGTTAACCTGAAGTCTGCCCGTTTCCATTCTTGAAAAGTCAAGCAACTCCTCAACAAGACCTGAAAGACGGTTTGCCTCACTCAGCACAACATCAAGACCACGGCTTACAAGCTCGTCATCGGTACCAAGGCTCATTTTTGCCGTTTCGCCCCAACCTCTGATAGCGGTAAGGGGAGTTCTGAGTTCGTGGGAAACCGAGGATATGAAATCGTTTTTAAGATTTTGTGCGGCTTGAAGTTCGGATGCCATATAGTTTATGGATTCACCAAGTTCGCCGATTTCGTCCTCTTTGCCGATTTCAATTCTCGACTCAAAGTCACCCATGGCTATTTTTCTTGCCATATTTCCGACTGCTTTTATGGGATTTACAATGGATTTTATGAAATAAAGACCCGAAAGTCCGAAAATAACAAGAACACCCAGTGAAGTCAGCACCGACATACCCGTAAACATATTGCACATTCTGTTTACAGCCTTCAGAGACACTATCCATCTGTAAACGCCGAGTAAATTCCTCGAGGTGTCATACAAAGGAGTTGAGCAAACCAAAATACTTTCACCGTCAACCGTTTCGGTTTTCATAATTTGCGGTTTTTGGGTTTCGGTTGCCCTTGAATAATCGGGCAATTCGTGTTCGTTCAGTTGGAAACCTGTGGTTGAAACCGCCAATTCACCATTATGGTCAAAAACCTGAACTTCAATTTTGGTTTTGTATTTAAAGTTTCCTGCAATTTCAATGGCAGAGTCCTTGAAATTTTGTCTTGTTGCGCCCTCTAAAACCTTAAATTCATAGGCGTAATCATTAGCCAAAGACTCAATTCTTTCATAATAAACCGAGCGGAAAATTATAGAGAAAGCAAATGCCGCAACGGTAACAAAAACTGCCACAATTAAAAATACATTTAAAAACCAACGGGCAGTAATGCCTTTAAAATTTATTTTTTTGAAAATCTTAAACATTGCTTTCTCCTTTCTTCTGAATTAATTATATTTTCAGTTTGTATTCCACTTATAACCCATACCCCAAACGGTTAGCAAATGGCGGGGTTCTGATGGGTCATCCTCCACCTTTTTACGAAGACGGCGGATGTTAACATCAACAATTTTTTCCTCTCCAAAATAACTTGTGCCCCAAACCTTGTTTAGAATATCGGTGCGGTCAAGCGCAACATCGGGGTTTGAGAAGAAATATTCAATCATCTGGAACTCAACCTGAGTCAATTCAATATTTTTGCCGTTTTTAACTAAAGTGCGGCGGCGGATATTTAAGGTGAAATCTCCAAGTGTGATATCGTCACTCTGAACGGGCGCCACCTTTTTATTTTGCATTTCAACACGGCGGTAAAGGGAGTCAACACGGGCCAACAACTCGGTGGGACTAAAGGGCTTGGTGATATAATCGTCAGCCCCAAGCATCAGTCCGCTGATTTTATCCATTTCCTGAGTTCTGGCGGTAAGCATTATAATTCCCAAGGTTTCGCTTCTTTTTCTTAACTCTTTGCAAAGAGTAAAACCGTCCATACCGGGCATTGAAATATCTAAAAGTGCAATTTGAAAACCTTGCACATCATTATCATAAATATCAAGAGCCTCTTCACCCGAACCTGCTTCGGTAATATCATATCCAACTCTTTTAAGGTTGATGGCTTCGAATTCACGGATAGCGGCTTCGTCCTCAACAATAAGTATTCTTTTCACCGATTTCAACTCCTAATAAAATTTTAAATCGTTTTTAATCTTCGAGGCATCAATGCCTTGCTGTTTTGCAATTTCTGAAATATAGCAAACAAGTGTTGTTTCTCCGTTGTTAACAATTTCAACAACATCCTCGCCCTTGTAATCACCCTTATCCCATTTTGCCTTGTCAACCGCCTTAATATAAAGCAAACGGTCGGTCGAAACACTGTTTTCGTTATCAAAACCGTAAATCTCGATTAAGGAATTTTCGGGGTCGTTTAAAATTGCAACCTGACCTATCCATCTTTCGGGTATAACGTAATAATATTTGTCGTTAAGGTTCATATAAGCGGTAAGCTTTGGGGTAAGGGTTTCACCCGTGAAAGAGCACCAGTCGGTTAAATACTGCTTTTCTGCCTCGTTGCTTCTTGTAACGGTTGCAACTTCGTGCCTTATGGGTATTTCAATAATACCGTCCGAATTAATGTCACGGCTCTCCAATGTGGCTGTTCTGAGTGTTGCAGATGTCTCTCTGGTCTCAGGGTTCATAAGCGGATTTTGAAGCTGACCTTTTTCGAGGAATAACACCTCAGTAACTGCGCCAACACCCTTTATTTCGTCAATATAAATAGCGGGTTTTCCTGTTGACAGGGTAGACACAACCGGATGGTTTAGGGTCTTTGCAGTACTATCGAGTTCACAGGAAGAAATCGTTGATACGCCAACCGAAGTCAAAGCGTAAAGATGGGCGGTATTGCGTGACTCTGCAGGGGCAGAACGGGCAATAAAGATTTCTCTTCTGCCGTCTTCATCCAAATCGCAATAGGTAAAGTGGGTGTATTGCTCCAAAAGACGCTGAGTCAAAGTGTTTTCACCCAAACTGTAAATGGCAAGTTTACGCTCACTTGTGCCGTAAATTTCCCAACCGACTAAAATCTCGTCAATACCGTCGGCATCTAAATCGGAAAACTCAATTCTGTCAACACCGCCGGCAGATATGCTTTGCGTCGCAACAGAAACCCATTTGTCCCCCTTGTTTGCAATAGCATTTATATTCATTTTTGAAGTATCCCTGTCTTGTGTGCTGTAAAACGCAAAGGCTTCTAAAACACCGTCGCTATTCATATCGTGCTGAATTATAGCCGAGCGGTAATTACCTCTTGAGGGGTACTCTAAAGTATAAGAACTTTTTACACTTTCCTTAATTGCAGTATCAATAGGAAGCAGGTCGCCCGTAAGCGCAGGAGGGGATAAAAGTTCTGCTGTATCAGCGCTGAAAATATCGCATCCGCTAAGAATTAAAGCGAGTGAAAAACACGCCAAAACACAAAGAATTCTCTTAATCATTTTACTTCCTCCTTACACATATTTATACACCATAAATTATAGCACAAAGTACTCTAAAAATAAAGCATTTTTATCGGTTTTTTTGGGCAAACTTGAAAATAATAAAAAATAGTGTTATATTAATAAAAAGAAAACAAATTTTTCCATAAAAGAGGTGGTTTTCGTGCCAATTTTTAAAAGATATCGGGCGGCTATTTATGCTTTTTTTATAACCGCCGCAGTCTTGCTGCTTTCCTTTTTGAAAGGCGGTCTTTATCCTTTCGGTTGGGGTAGCCTTTCTTGGTGCGATATGAATCAGCAATTAATCCCTCTTTTTTGCGATTTTAAGGATATCTTGGCAGGGGAAAAATCACTTTTTCTAAACTTTTCCAATGCCGGCGGTATGAATTTTTACGGAGTTTTCTGTTTCTTTTTGTGCTCTCCTTTCACCCTTGCCGTAGCACTTGTGGACAAAGCCGATATTCCGTTTTTAATGAATATATTGGTGCTGTTAAAATTAAGTGTTGCCGCTTTTACGACAAGTCTTGTTTTGAAAAAGCTTTGCCCCGATTTAAAACCACTCATCCTTGCAGCCCTTGGTGTTTCATACGCCCTTTGCGGTTACGGTATGCTTTTTTACCAAAATATAATGTGGCTGGATATAGAGTATCTTTTCCCACTTATCATCTTAGGAATTTACAAGCTTATAAAAGAACAAAAGCCACTGCTTTTAACAGTGACCCTCACATTATCGGTTATCTTTAATTTTTATATCAGCTTTACAGTTTTTATTTTTGTTATTCTCTTTTTTGGTGTTTTTGCCCTTTCGGACACAAAGGCAGACAAAAAGGTATATGTAAACCTTATGTTTTCGGGCGTTTTATCCCTCTTTTGTTCGGCTTTTGTGTGGTTACCGAGTTTATTGCAGTATTTTGCATCAGCCAGAAGCGGCGGATTTTTAGATAACATTAAAAACTCTGCATTTTTTGCCCCTTATGACACCACACTCACAATTCTTTTGTGTAGCGGTATCATTTTCGGCTCACTGGCTTTGATTATCCCAAGACTTTATCACAGCGAAAAAGAAATAAAATTTCTTTTCACCGTTTTTGTTCTGACCTCTATGCCTCTATTAATTGAGCCCGTAAACCTTATGTGGCACACAGGCAGTTATATGTCCTTCCCCGCAAGATACGGTTTTATCCCCGTTTTCGTGGGACTGTTACTAGTGGCAAAAGACCTTGAAAAAACCAAGACGGCAGACCGAAAAAATCCTTTGGGCGCCGTTTTGGCATCGGTTTCGGTTTTGCTGTCAATTTACGCTTTAAGCCTGACCCTTAATAACAGCGAAATCCTTTCGGCTTATGTTAATAGCCTTTGGGGAGATAGAGAGGCACTAAAAGGTCAGATACTTGTGTGCTCGATTTTTGCCATTTGTTTTGCAGTTGTGATTTTCGCTCTAAAAAAAGGTATTATAAAACAAACCTTGGCAGGTACTCTGCTTTGTCTTTTCGTGGCTTTGCAAGGCTTTGGCTCGGCAGATGTGTTTATTCTTTCGGCTAAAGACAGTCTTAGCATTTATAATTACCAGAGCGTTATAGCCCTTAAAGATGACACAAACAAAAATGGTTTTTACCGAGTTAATACCGAAGGCAGAATAACCGATGCGAATATGCTCGGTGCCGCAGGGTTCGGCAGTCTCGGTCATTATACCTCGCTAAATGACAGAACCTATATGGAAACTGCAAGGCTTTTTGGTTACAGCGGTTATTGGATGGAAACCGAAAACTGGGACGGCAGTATTTTAAGCGATGCGCTATTAAGCGTTGGCTACACCGCAAAAAAGGAAAACCAAAGCTTCAGTTTAGTGGAAAATCCTTATTATTTAGGTCTTGGAATTAAAGCCGAGGGCGAACTTTTAAAAAATCTACCCATGGGGGATAGACTAACTTCACTCGGCGCCGCCTTTGAAAAAATGAGTGGCACCAAAAACCCTGTCACAAAATATGAGCCTCTTAACGCAAAGAATTGTGTTGTAAATTCTTCAAATGGAAATTACAATATCTCAACACAAAATGACAGCGCATATATAAATTACAGTATAATTGTAGAGAATAAGCAAACCCTCTATTTCGATGCTTATAACGGATTTTCGACAAATCTCACCGAGAAAATCAACGGCGCATTTACTCTTTACGCAAACGGAAATCTTTTGATTACTGAATATCCCGCTCAAAAGAGAAACGGATTTTTTGAAATTGGCAGTTTTGAAAACACAAGGGTTGACATAACACTTGTGGTTAATGAGGAATGTGAACTATCCTCATTTGGCGTTTTTGCGGTTGATGAAGGCTTATTAAATAACTTTGTGAGTTCCGCAGAGAGTTTGAATTTAAAAGAGAACAAAGGCAAAATTCAAGGCACTGCTGAGAAAGGCGATTACTTTATAAGTCTTCCTTATAAAGACAATTACAAGATAACCCTCAACGGCGAAAAAGTTGATTATACAAAGGCTTTAAACGGATTTATTGCCATTAACCTTGAAAATAACGGACAACTTGTTATCTCGTTTATCCCTAAAGGTTTTGCCCTTGGAATTGCAATTTCTATAATTGGTATTGCTCTGTTAATTGCTGTTTTGAAATTCAAAATATTCTCCGAAAAAGGTGAGAATATTGTTTACGGAATTTTCCTTGGTGGTTTCGGCGGAGTTATGTTGTGGGTTTACATAATACCCATAATTATAAAACTGAAAGAACTTGTATTTTAGGGCGGATGTGGGCATCCGCCCCTACAAAGTTGCAAAACATTTATAACAAAAGAAAACCCACGCTGAAAGAGTGGGTTTTTATATGCGTTTTGTTAGGGATTAACTCCAACCAGGAGTGTAAATTGTACTGTCGTTATCCGTGCTTACAGTATTCTTAGAAGAAGTT
>JAZSDI010000099.1:0-2850 GCA_045531045.1 Acutalibacteraceae bacterium
GAAGAAAAACTTGAAATCTACGGTCAGAATATCATTTCGAAAATTGAAAAGCCAACCTTATTTAAACGATTTTTATCACAGCTTAACAATAAGATGGTAATTGCACTTATTGTTATTGCTTTAATTTCCTTTGTTGTATCCTTAGTATATAATGATGTTAACAGCATTTCTGCTTTACTTATAATTGCTATTGTTGTTCTTAATGCTTTTATAAGTGCTTTTCATATTAATAACTGTGAAAACACCTTTGATGATATTAAAAACATTACTAATCCCTCAACCACTGTCTTGCGTGACGGTATTGTCAGAAGTATTAATTCTGCAAATTTGGTTGTTGGTGATATCATAATTCTTGAAGAAGGCGACTATATATCGGTTGATGCAAGAATTATTGAAGCTAATGAGTTTCGTTGTATAGAAACCAACTTAACGGGTGTTGAAATTCCTGTTGCTAAGAACAGCGATGCTGTTTTAGAGGATATCACACCTGTTGAAGCCAGAACTAATATGGTCTTTTGCGGTTCAAGTGTTGCCCACGGAACAGCAAAAGCTGTTGTTACCGCTGTTGCCCTTAATACCGAAATGGGTAAATCTTCGGCGATTATGCAACAGACTGGTGATGATAAACTGCCTTTACAAAACAAACTTGATGTTATTGGAAAATTTGCAAATATTTTCATATTAGGCATTTGTGCTTTAATTTTTATAATTTCGTTAATTTATAATTTCTCGGCTGAGAATTTTGCTTCTATGACCGTTAAAATGCTTGTAAATGCTGTTGCATTGGCTGTTGCGGCAATTCCTGAAGGTTTGCCGACTATTGCGGCTGTGGTAATTGCACTTGGTATTAAACGAATTTTAAAGGATAATATCATTGTTAAGGATATCAGTGCGGTTGAATTACTTGGCAAAACGGATATTCTATGTTGTGATAAAACAGGAATATTAACCCGCAATAAGATGGTTGTCAGTCAGATTTTTGACGGTGACAAACTTTGCAATCTATCAAATGATGTGCCTGATGAAAAAATATTAACCGTTTTAAAACTTGCCACTGCTTGTAGCACACTTCAAAACGATTCCACCGAAAACGCTATTGAAAACGCTTGTTTGACATATAACTCTATGTCTTTACAGGATGTTGTGAATATTTTTCCGCAAGTGGCGGTTGTGCCCTTTGACAGCGATCGAAAATCTATGTCAGTAGTTTCTATGATTAATCAGCAACCTGTTGCTATTGTTAAAGGCGCTCCTGAAACATTGATTTCTCACTGTGTTAATTGCGATGCAGAAAAGATTTTAAAACTGAACGAAGAAATGGCAAAGCAAGGCCTTAGAATTGTTTGTCTTGCTATGAAACAGTTAAACGAGCTTCCCGCTAACCCTACTGCTGACGAAATTGAAAATGATTTGATTTTTGTCGGTTTAATTGCTCTTAATGACCCACCGAGAGAAGGTGTTTTGGAGGATATTAAAGCTTGTAAGTTGGCTGGAATTAACACCGTTATGATTACAGGTGATAATTTAGAAACAGCAAAGGCTATTGCAGAAAAAATCGGTATTTTAGACGAGAATACCTTGGCTATCACAGGTGCGGAGCTTTCTGCTATGACCGATGAAGAACTGTTTGAAAATATTGAAAAATATTCAGTCTTTGCCCGTGTTACTTCTGGTGATAAACTGAGAATTGTTAAGGCTTGGCAGAGTTTGGGCAAGGTTGTTACAATTACGGGTGACAATGTTGAGGATGCCGATAGCCTTGCGACTGCTGATGTTGGCTGTGCTATTGGTAAGTTTGGAGCCGATGTTGCTAAAGGAAATGCTGACATTATTATTTCTAACAACCGTTTCCATTCGGTGTTAAAAGCTATCAGAGAAAGCCGTGGACTTTTTGCTAATATCAGAAAATCAGTGCTTTATTTGTTTAGCTGCAATTTTGCCGAAATAATTACTGTTTTCTTGGGTTGGTTATTATTTAAAAATATGCCTATAATGGCGGTACAGCTTTTGTGGATAAACCTTTTGACTGACTCTGCTCCTGCAATTTCTTTGAGCTTGGAAAAAGCGGAAAAGAATATAATGGAGAAAAACACTGTAAGTGTTAACCGTTTGTTTAATAAGAAATCTGTGCTTTTGATTGCTTTTGAAAGTATTGTTATCACTGCAGTAACACTTCTTGCTTTCTTTATTGGTAATGATTTTGGTGATACCGTCAGAGCTTCAACCTTTGCTTTTGCCGTTCTTGGTATGACACAAATTCTACATTGTTTTAACTGCAAATTTGAAGGCTCAATTAATTTCAAAAATCTTTTCAATAATGGATTTATGAATATATCTGTTTTGATTGCATTTTTTGTAATGGTTTTCTTAATTTTAACTCCTGCAGGTGCATTATTCGGTTTGCAGATGTTAAACTTTGCCGAATTTATAATTTGTTTGGCTTTATCTCTAATAATAATTCCAATGACGGAATTGTTTAAATTAATAATTAAGAAGATATAAAAAAAAGGACTGCCAAAAGGCAGTCCTTAATTTTTTCTTATTTAGAAGCTTCGATTATCTTAGCTGTAAGGTTGGCGGGAACTTCCTCATATCTTGCAAGTTCTAAAGTAAAGGTTGCGGTACCTTGTGTGATAGAACGCATAGCGGTTGAAAAGTCGGTCATTTCAGCCATCGGAACTTCTGCGGTAACTTCTTGTAGTTTGTTAGCAGCAGGCTCCATACCGATTATTCTACCACGGCGCTTGTTAATATCGCCGATAACATCTCCAAGCATTTCATCGGGAACAAGCACCTGAAGTGTGCCGATAGGCTCTAACAATACAGGTGAAGCCTGAGGTATGCCTTCCT
>JAZSDI010000027.1:0-10286 GCA_045531045.1 Acutalibacteraceae bacterium
GCCTAAAGGCATGGTGGTGCATCCCGCTGCAGGAAACTATACCGACACACTTGTAAACGCCTTACTCTTTCACTGTAAGGACAGTCTTTCGGGTATAAACGGCGTGATGAGGCCTGGAATTGTTCACCGAATTGATAAAAATACAAGCGGACTTTTAATGGTGGCTAAAAACGATAATTCTCACAATTTTTTAGCCGAGCAAATAAAAGAACATTCATTTAAAAGGGAATACGAAGCTGTGGTTTACGGAAATGTTAAAAACGATTCGGGCACAGTGAATGCCCCCATAGCGAGACACCCCGTAAAGCGCAAACAAATGAGTGTGGCTGTTGGCGGTCGAGATGCTGTTACTCACTATGAGGTAATAGAGCGTTTTAACGGTTTTACTCATTTAAGATTAAAACTCGAAACAGGGCGAACTCATCAAATAAGAGTGCATATGGCATATCTCGGTCACCCTGTTGCGGGAGACGATGTGTATGGACCTAAAAAGGTTATAACCTCTTTAAATGGGCAATGCTTACACGCTAAGGTTTTGGGCTTTATCCACCCTGAAACCCGTGAATATATGGAGTTTAATACTGAGTTGCCTCAGTATTTTAAGGATTTTTTAAAGAAATTAAAATAGGTAGTTATTGACATTTGTCATTAAAATATTAATTATTTCGAAAGGAATGGTAAAATGGAAGCGGCAATTATAAAGGAATTGCAAATTACCGCCTGTAAGGCAAGAATCAGCATTATTGAGGGGGTACACGCTGCAAAGGCAGGACATCCTGGCGGCTCACTTTCTTGTGTTGATATTTTAACATATCTATACAGCAAAGAATTAAATGTTGACCCCAAAAATCCCGATATGGAGAACAGAGACCGTTTTGTTCTTTCAAAAGGTCACGCTGCACCTGCACTTTATGCAGTTTTGGCAGAAAAAGGCTTTTTTGATAAGTCTATAATTAAAACACTCCGTCAAATCGGAAGCATTTTACAAGGTCACCCTGATATGAAGAAAATCCCAGGTGTAGATATGTCTACAGGCTCACTCGGTCAGGGAATTTCTTGTGCTGTTGGTATGGCTTTGTCTTCTAAACACTTTGGCTCAGGCTTCAATGTTTACACCGTTTTGGGTGACGGCGAAATTGAAGAAGGTCAGGTTTGGGAAGCTGCTATGTTTGCAGGTAATAAAAACCTTTCGAATTTAACCGCTTTTGTAGATTATAACAACCTTCAGATTGACGGTACGGTTGAAGAGGTTAACTCTCCCGCTCCTATCGACAAGAAATTTGAAGCATTTGGTTGGCATACAATTATTATTGACGGTCATGACTTTAACCAGATTGAAGCAGCTTTGAAAGAGGCTAAGACTGTTGATAAGCCGGTTTGCATTATTGCAAAAACTGTTAAGGGTAAAGGCGTTTCCTATATGGAAAATGCTGTTAACTGGCACGGTGCCGCACCAAATGACGAATTAGCTGCACAGGCTTTGAAAGAATTAAACGAACAGCTTAAAGAGCTTGAAGCATAAGGGAGGGAATTTGAAATGTCAGAAGTTAAATCAGTTGCTACAAGAGTAGGCTTTGGTACAGCACTTAAAGAATTAGGTCATATGAGAGATGATTTCATCGTTATGGACGCTGACCTTGCCGCAGCTACTCAAACAGGTGCTTTCAAAAAGGAATTCCCCGATAGATTTTATAACTGTGGTATTGCAGAACAAAATATGGTAAGTATCGCAGCCGGTATTGCCGCTACCGGTAAGAGAGTTATTTGCAGTTCTTTTGCAATGTTTGCTGCAGGCAGAGCTTTTGAACAAATCAGAAACTCTGTAGGTTATCCTCACTTAAATGTAATTATCGGTGCCACCCACGCAGGTATTTCTGTTGGTGAAGACGGCGCTACACACCAGTGTAATGAGGATATCGCAATTATGCGTACCATCCCCGGAATGACAATTATTAACCCCGCAGATGAGACCGAGGCAAGACTTGCCGTTCACGCTGCTATGGAGCATGAGGGTCCCGTTTATATGAGATTTGGCAGACTTGCCGTTCCCGTTGTTTTCGGTGACGATTACAAATTTGAAATCGGCAAGGGTGTTGAACTTAAAGAGGGTAACGATGTTACCATTATCGCAACAGGTCTTATGGTAAACGAAGCTTTAATTGCTCACGATTTATTAAAGGCTGAGGGCATAAATGCCAGAGTTATCAATATGGCAACCATTAAGCCTTTGGATAAGGAAATTGTTCTTAAGGCCGCAAAGGAAACAGGCGCTATTGTTACTGCTGAGGAGCATTCCGTAATCGGTGGTTTGGGAAGCGCTGTATCCGAAGCTTTGGCAGAGGAATATCCTGTTCCTGTTGTTAAACTCGGTGTTAATGACGAGTTTGGTCACTCCGGTCCCGCCGTTAAACTTTTAGATGAGTTTGGACTCAGAGCGCCCAATATTGTAGAAAAAGTTAAAAAAGCAATTTCTCTCAAAAAATAGAGATTTATTGTTTAATTGATTTGGTGAATTATGACAAATAAAAAAACTGAGCTTATACGCTCATTAAAGTTTGTGTTATTCTCTGCAAGTGCCGGTATTATACAGTTTGCTTCTTTTGCATTTTTTGAAGAAATTTTAAATATGAGCCACTGGCTTGCTTATTTGATTTCACTTGTTTTATCGGTTGTCTGGAATTTTACTTTAAACCGAAAATTTACATTTTATTCTGCTAATAATATTCCTGTTGCAATGCTTAAAGTAGCTTTGTTTTATGTGGTTTTCACACCGCTTTCTACGTGGTGGACAGCATGGTTTACCGACGGTTGCGGAATAAACGAGTATATTGTGGTAATTGCCACAATGATTGTAAATTTTGTTACGGAATATTTGTATGACAGATTTGTGGTGTTTGGAAAAACTATTGATACCGCAAAGAAAGGCAAAAATACATAAATAGTCGCAATAAAATTGTTGCAATTTGACATCATATAATATATAATGATATGCAGTTAAATTTAGATTTTTTATAAAGGAGAAACCTAAAATGACAAAAAACCCCACTTTAACAAAATGGCTTGACGAAATGCAGGCACTCCTTACACCTGATAAGGTTGTTTGGATTGACGGCAGCGACGAGCAACGTGAGGAACTTCGCAAATTAGCTGTTGAGCTTGGCGAGTTAACTAAGCTTAATCAGGATGTGCTCCCCGGTTGTTACCTCCACCGCACCAACCCCAACGACGTTGCACGTGTTGAGGACCGTACCTTTATCTGTTCTAAGACTAAAGAGAATGCAGGACCCACCAACAACTGGTGTGACCCTGATGAAATGTATGAAAAACTTTACAAAATTGCTAAGGGAAGTTATAAGGGAAGAACAATGTATGTTATTCCTTATTCCATGGGCCCCATTGGTTCTCCTTTGGCAAAAATTGGTATTGAGATTACCGACTCTGTATATGTTGTTCTCAATATGCTTATTATGACAAGAGTAAGTCCCAAGGTACTTGAGGTTTTGGGCGACAGTGATGACTGGGTAAGAGGTTTACACTCTCGTTGTGACATTGACCCCGAAAACCGTTATATCTGCCACTTCCCCGAGGATAACACCATTATCTCTGTTAACTCGGGTTATGGCGGAAACGTTCTTTTAGGTAAAAAGTGCTTTGCTCTTCGTATTGCTTCTTACCAAGGTTGGAAAGAGGGCTGGATGGCTGAGCATATGCTCATCTTAGGTTTAGAGAATCCTAAGGGCGAGGTTAAATATGTTGCCGCTGCTTTCCCCTCTGCTTGCGGAAAGACCAACTTGGCAATGCTTATTCCTCCCGAGTATTTACGTAAGAAGGGTTATAAGATTTGGACTGTAGGCGATGATATCGCTTGGATGAAGATAGGTCCTGACGGCAGACTTTATGCTATTAACCCTGAAAACGGCTTCTTCGGCGTTGCTCCCGGTACCAACGAGCATTCTAACTTCAATGCTTTGGAGAGCACCAAGAAAGATACTATTTTCACAAATGTTGCTTTAAATCTTGACACCAACACTGTTTGGTGGGAAGGTCTTGATAAGAATCCTCCTGAGAACGCTCTTGAGTGGAAGGGTAATCCTTGGAATCCTTCAATGTTTGTTAAGGCTGACAAGTCTACCTATGCTGCTCATCCCAACTCCCGTTTCACAGCTCCTGCTGAGAATTGCCCCTGCATTTCTGAGGAGTTTGATAAGGGCGCAGGCGTTCCTATCAGCGCAATTATCTTCGGTGGTCGTCGTGCTAAGTGTGCACCCCTCGTTTATCAATCAAAGGATTGGGTTAACGGTGTATTCGTAGGTTCAGCAATGGCTTCTGAGACCACTGCTGCAGCTGCAGGTGCAGTTGGCGTTGTTCGTCGTGACCCCATGGCTATGCTTCCTTTCTGCGGTTACCATATGGGTGACTACTTCAAGCATTGGCTCGAAATGGGTGAGAAGCTTGGCGACAAGGCTCCCAAGATTTTCAATGTTAACTGGTTCAGAACCGATGATGAAGGCAACTTCGTATGGCCTGGTTTTGGCGACAATATGAGAGTTCTTAACTGGATTATTGACCGTTGCGAAGGCAAGGCAGACGCTACTGAAACTGCTATCGGTTATGTTCCTATGCCCGAAGATATCGACCTTACCGATTTGGATATGGATATGGATACTCTTAAATCTATTCTTGCAGTTGATAAGGATGTTTGGACTAAGGAAGCTGAGGAAATCGAGGAGCACTACAAGAAGTTTGGCGACAGATTACCTGCCGAACTCAAAGAGCAACTTGCAAATCTTAAGGCAAACCTTGCTAAAATGTAAATTTATTAGAAACCGTCTCTTCGGAGGCGGTTTTTATTATGTAAATGTAATAGAAAAAAGTCACAAAAAACGTCAATTTTTTTATAAAAAAAGGTTTTCAAATTGGTGTTTATATGTTATAATACAGTAGTATACATATACCCTTTTTAACAAAGGTATAAGTAAGAAAATAATAGGAGGAAAGATTAATGCAAAAGAAAATCAGTAAGCTTCCTTTTAAAGGAACTGCCGAGCAGGAAAAACAGCTTTTGGAAATAATCGAAAACAGTAAGCACGACAAGAGTTTACTTATGTCCGTTATGCAACAAGCACAGGACATTTACGGTTATCTTCCCATTGAAGTGCAGACCATGATTGCTGAGGGAATGGAAGTGCCCCTTGAAAAGGTATACGGTGTTGCTACCTTCTACGCTCAGTTCTCACTTTCTCCCAAGGGCGAGTATAACATTTCTGTTTGCTTGGGAACTGCTTGTTATGTTAAAGGCTCGGGCGATATTTTTGACAAGTTCAGCGAAAAGTTAGGCATTGGTGCTGACGAATGTACTGAAGACGGTAAGTTTTCTCTTACTGCTTGTCGTTGCATCGGCGCTTGCGGTTTGGCTCCCGTATTAACCGTTAATGAAGAGGTTTACGGCAGACTGACTGTTGACGACGTTGACGATATTTTAGCAAAATATATGTAACTAAATTTTGTCCGAAAGGATAATACAAGTTTATGAAAATCAGTACTATTAAAGATTTACTTAAGGCTGAGATTATTTGCTGTGAAGAAAGCTTGGGACTTCATGTGTATTCTGCCTGTGGCAGTGATATGATGAGTGATGTTTTAGCTTATGTTAAAGACCAAGCTGTTTTAATGACAGGTCTTGTCAATTCACAGGTAATCAGAACAGCCGAAATGATGGATATGAAATGTATTGTTTTTGTCCGCTCAAAAATGCCTACTGCCGAAATGATTGAGTTGGCAAAAGAAAGCAATATCGTTTTACTAGCCACCCCTAAAAGAATGTACGAGGCTTGCGGTATTTTATACAGCAACGGTCTTGTGGGAAACAGGGTAAAAAATGCCTGAGGCATTAAGCTTTAAATTCGATGTAGACGGCGAGGATTTCACCTGTGCCGGTCAGGCATCGGTTATTGTTAAGAAAAACCTAAGGCAGTTAGGTTTACCACCTGAGATTATAAGACGTGTTTCCATTGCAATGTATGAGGGCGAAATCAATATGGTTATTCATGCCGGTGGCGGCAAAGCCGAGGTTAATGTGTATGAAGACTGTATTGAAATAGTTCTTATTGACAATGGACCCGGAATTAAGGATATTGAACAGGCTATGCAGGAGGGATTTTCCACCGCTACCGATACTATCCGTTCCTTAGGTTTCGGTGCAGGTATGGGACTTCCTAATATGAAGCGCTATACCGACTATATGGATATAGATTCTCAGGTTGGTGTGGGTACCACAATTACAATGAAGGTCAATTTGACTTGATAAAAAGTAAGGTTGATTTTATGAATACTTACGAACATTCGGTATATTTAGATGTAGACAAATGTAACGGATGTACCACGTGTCTTAAGCATTGTCCCACAGAGGCTATAAGAATTCGTGACAATCACGCTGTTATAAATCAGGAGCGTTGCATTGATTGCGGTGAGTGTATAAGAGTTTGTCCCCATTCGGCAAAAAAAGCGGTTTGCGATAAGCTTTCGGATATGGATAAATTCAAATACAAGATAGCCTTACCCGCACCCACGCTTTACGGTCAGTTCGATAATTTAGACGATGTTGACTATGTATTGAACGGACTTTTAAAGCTCGGGTTTGACGATGTTTTTGAGGTTTCTGCTGCGGCGGAATTAGTTTCGGTATACACAAGAAACTATCTTAAGAAAGAGGGTATAAAAAAACCGCTTATAAGCTCGGCTTGTCCGGTTATTATGCGTCTAATTTGCTTAAGATTTCCGTCTTTAAAGGAAAACATAATTCCAATGCTTCCTCCAATGGAGGTGGCTGCAAGACTTTCCCGTGAAAAGGCTTTAAAGGAAAATCCCGAACTAAAGCCCGAAGATATAGGTGTTTGCTTTATATCACCTTGTCCTGCTAAGAAAAGCTATGTGCGAAATGGCTTTGCAGGATATGAGAGCTTTGTTGATGTGGTTGTCTCCATTAAGGATATTTACTTTAAACTTATTTCAAAAATGAAATACGGCGAGGAGATAAAGAGCATTTCTTCCTCGGGTATGATAGGAATAGGTTGGGCTTCGTCTGGCGGAGAGTCTACTGCCATTTTTAATGACAGTTACTTGGCGGCTGACGGAATTGACAACTGCAATAAAGTTTTAGACCAGATTGAAAACGGAAATATACCGCCTTTGGAGTTTATCGAGCTTAATGCTTGTACCGGCGGTTGCGTTGGCGGTGTTTTAACAATTCAAAACCCATTTATCGCAAAAGCCCGTCTTCAAGGTTTGAGACATTATTTGCCCGTTTCCTTAAACTTTGTTTCTAAGGATGAGGAACAACTACCCGAAAATGTTATGTTTAAGGATATGCCTGAATACCGACCAATTTCAAGACTTGGCGATAATATGGCAGAATCAATGCGAATGCTTTCAGAAATTCAAAAGCTTAAAGCAGAACTTCCGGGTATTGACTGTGGCTCTTGCGGTGCGCCAAATTGCCGTGCCTTTGCAGAGGATGTTGTTAAAAAGGAATGCACCCTTGAAAATTGCCTTATAAGACAAAGGTATAATAAAGGAGAGACAGCGAATGACGGTTAATGACATTTTAAAGGTTAACGATTTTAAGTCTGTTGTTCTTTCTGACGGTGACCGAGAGGTCAGCGGTGTATACATAGGCGATTTGCTAAGCTGGGTTATGGGAAAAGCAAATAGCGGCGATGCGTGGATTACCATTATGTCTAATGTTAATATTTTAGCAGTAGCTTCGCTTACCGACTGTGCTTGTATTATTTTAAGCGAGGGTGTAACCCTCTCGGACGAAATAATCGAAACAGCAAAAGAAAAGTGCATAAATGTTTTGTCCTTTGCAAAAAGCAGTTTTGATGCGGCTATCTGCTTAAACGCTATGATATGAAAAAGTATTACTACGATTTGCATATACACTCTTGTCTATCTCCGTGTGGAGATGACGACTCAAC
Organism: Acutalibacteraceae bacterium; assembly: GCA_045531045.1. Classification (GTDB taxonomy): domain Bacteria; phylum Bacillota; class Clostridia; order Oscillospirales; family Acutalibacteraceae; genus UBA737. Next base: position 7,977 of record JAZSDI010000027.1, read on the forward strand.
TCCAAACAGCATAGCAGGAATGGGGGAGTTAAACGGTTTGCAGATTATGGCACTTTGCGACCATAACACCTGTAAAAACTGTCCCGCTTTCTTCGAGGCTTGTCTGAATCACGGGATTTTACCCGTGGCGGGTATGGAACTTACAACGGCGGAAGATATTCACGCTATCTGTTTGTTTCCTGACCTTGAAAGTGCCATGGAGTTTGACAAGTGTGTAAATACAAGACGAATTCTTATCCCCAACAGAACGGATATTTTCGGTAATCAGTTGATTTGTGACAGCGAGGATAATGTTATCGGCAACGATGAATACTTGCTCTCTAATGCTACTGATATTTCTATTGAAGAAGCCCCAAGTTTAGCGGAGAAATTTGGCGGAATTTGTTTTCCAGCCCACATTGACCGTGATTCTAACGGTATAATCGCTGTGCTCGGCACTTTCCCCGAAACACCCGATTTTACTGCGGCAGAGCTTCACGATAGAGAAAAATTAAATGAATACACCGAAAAATATTCTTTGGAAGGAAAAAGAATTATTATAAGCTCCGATGCTCACTATCTGTGGGACATTAAGGAAGCTGAGGATTTCCTCGAACTTGAGGAAATCACCGACCCCTATAAAACAGGGGAGAGCATAATCAAGTTTTTGAGGGAAAACAAATGAAAGAATTATCACTTAATATTCTTGATATTGCAGAAAATTCGGTTAAGGCAAAGGCAAGTTTGACCGAGATTTCTATTGAGGAAACTGACGAAAAGCTAACCCTTACCTTTACCGATAACGGAACAGGTATGACAGAGGAAACACTAAAAACCGTTACCGACCCGTTTTATACAACCCGTACCACCCGCAAGGTTGGAATGGGATTGCCGCTTTTAAAATTAGAGGCGGAAATGACGGGCGGAAGCGTTGATGTAACCTCAACTCATATCAGCGAGGACAGTATAAATCACGGCACAAAAGTCAGTGCTGTATTTTATAAAAACCATATCGATTTCACACCTTTGGGTGATGTGATCGAAACGGTTGCCACTTTAATTCAAGGTCACCCTGACACTGACTTTTTGTTTATTCATAAGATAAACGAAAAGGAAATAAGGCTTGATACCAGAGAACTTCGAGAGGTGCTTGAGGGTGTTCCTCTAAACACCTATGAGGTAATAAAGTGGATTAAAGAGTTTCTCAAAGAACAGTATATAAATTAGATTAAAGCAGGAGGAAAAAATATGAAATCATTGGCTGAATTACAGGCAATCAAGGACAAGATGAAAAACAAAGTTGTTCTTCGTGAAGGTAACAATGAACTTCGTGTTGTAGTTGGAATGGCAACTTGCGGTATCGCTGCAGGTGCTCGTCCTGTTCTTAACACAATCGTTGAAGCCGTTAACGAAGGCGGTCTTGCCGATAAGGTAACCGTTTCTCAAACCGGTTGTATCGGTCTTTGTCAGTTTGAGCCTATCGTTGAAATTCACGAAGCAGGCAAGGAAAAGGTAACCTATGTTAAGGTTGATACCGAAAAGGCAAAACGCATTATTGAGGAACACATTAAGGGCGGAAAAGTGATTGCAGAATTCACTCTTTCTGACTTAAAGTAATATTGGAGGTATAGTTTATGGTTCGTTCACATGTATTGATATGCGGTGGTACCGGCTGTACTTCTTCCGGCAGTGTCGCAATCCAAGAAGCATTTAAAACTAATATCGAGGCTTTCGGTCTTAGCGAAGAAGTTAAGGTTGTTGAAACCGGTTGCTTCGGTCTTTGTGCTTTGGGCCCCGTTGTTATCGTTTATCCTGACGGCACCTTCTACAGCCGTGTTACTGCTGACGATGTTAAGGAGATTGTTGAAGAGCATCTTCTTAAGGGCAGAAAGGTTGAGCGTTTAATTTACAGCGACACAGGTGAAGAGGTTGCCGATGTAACTGCAGTAGCACTTAGCGATACTGCTTTCTACAAGTCTCAGAACCGTGTTGTTCTCCGTAACTGCGGTGTTATCAATCCCGAAAGCATTGATGAATATATCGCAATGGATGGTTACGAGGCATTAGGTAGAGTACTTACCGAAATGACACCTGAGGATGTTATTAAAATCGTTTCTGATTCAGGTCTTAGAGGACGTGGAGGCGGTGGCTTCCCCACAGGCTTTAAATGGTCTTTGTGCGCTCCTAACAAGGCAGACCAGAAATATGTTGTTTGTAACGCTGACGAGGGCGACCCCGGTGCATTTATGGACCGTTCCGTTCTTGAGGGTGACCCCCACTGCTTAGTTGAGGCTATGGCTATTGCGGGTTATGCTATCGGCGCTACCGAGG
>JAZSDI010000104.1:0-11017 GCA_045531045.1 Acutalibacteraceae bacterium
CTTTACCCGAGAAATTTGATACTGTTGTCGGTAACCGAGGTCTTAAACTTTCGGGCGGTGAAAAGCAAAGAATTTCGATAGCGAGAGTTGGTTTGAAAAACCCGAAAATACTTATTTTGGATGTAGCAACCTCTTCACTTGACTCGATTTCCGAAAGCCTTATTCAAACCGCTCTTGACAGAATTATGGAAAACCGCACAAGCATTGTAATTGCCCACCGTTTATCCACTGTTATGGCGGCGGACAATATAATGCTTTTAGAAAACGGTGTTATAACCGCAATTGGTAAACATGATGAGCTTCTTGAAAACTGTAAGGGCTATCAGGAATTATACGATACCCAGTTTAGTAAGGTTATTGAATACGAAAAAGATAAGATTTTAAAAAATGATTGACTAAACTGATTGTTACAGGTAAAATATAAAGAAAGAATATGTGAGGTATAAATTATGAGCGAAAATAATAAAGAATTAGAGTATAACCCCGATTTAGTGACCTTAGCTGATGATGAGGGTAAGGAATATAATTTTGAGGTTTTGGATGCTATTGAAACCGATATGGGCAGATATTTGGCGCTACTTCCCACCTTTGATGATCCAAAGGAAATGCTTGACGACAGCGGTGAGCTTGTAATCGTTAAGGTTATGGAGGAAGACGGCGAGGAGTATTTCTGCGAGATAGAGGATGACGATGAATACGAAACCGTTGCAGATGCTTTCGTGGACCGTTTGGAAGATTTTTTTGAAATAGATAATAAGTAATTAAACCGAGAGTCCTGTGCTGTTCGCGGACCGTGACTTATATAGCCCTACAACCTTAAACATGGGGCCTCAACTCGTATAGTGGGCTTGCAGACCTCCCGCGGCTGTGCCGAGTTCGGAAGAAGGGAGCGCGAAGCTATACGGTCGGCACCCACCTGACCATTGTCAGGTTATTTTAAGCACATTACGGCAGTGCGGGACCAATAAAGCTTGTATCTAAAAAGACTTCATCGGGTGAAAGCCCGATAAAGCCTTTTTTGTTTTTTAAGATTTTATTTATAATTTATTTAAATTTAAGTGGTATAATTTGGTATAGAAAAGAGTGATATGATGACTAATTTAACCGAAAAAGAATTAATGTTAGCCGAAAAATGTTTAGGAAACACTAAAATTGACCCACAGCTTTACATAGATAACAAGGTAAACAGGGGACTTAGAGACCTTAACGGCAAAGGTGTGCTTACAGGTCTTACCGAAATTTCCGATGTTATTTCAAAGAAAATAGTAAACGGCGAGGAAGTGCCTTGCGAGGGCGAACTTTATTACCGAGGATATCCTATTAAGGATATTGTAGATGGGGCTTTAAAGGATAACCGTTTTGCTTTTGAAGAAGTGGTTTATCTTTTGATATTCGGCACATTACCCACAAATGAAGAACTCGAAGACTTTAAAAAGCAACTGTTTTCTTACAGAAGCCTTCCTGATAACTTTGTTCGTGATGTTATAATGAAGGCTCCTTCATCTGATATGATGAATGCTTTGGCAAGAAGTGTTTTGATGCTTTATTCTAACGACCTTAATGCTGATGATACAAGTATTCCAAATGTTTTAAAACAGTGTTTGCAGTTAATAGCCCGTTTTCCGCAACTTTCGGTTTACGGTTATCACGCATATAACTACCATTGGAAAAAGAGCGACAGTTTCTTTATTCACGAGCCTGACCCTAATTTATCTACTGCCGAAAACATTCTTTATATGTTGCGCAAAGACGGTGAGTTTTCACCCCTTGAAGCACAGGTTCTGGATATTGCTTTGGTGCTTCATGCAGAGCATGGCGGAGGTAATAACTCAACCTTTACAACCCATGTTGTATCTTCTTCGGGCACCGATACATATTCGGCTATTGCGGCGGCTTTAGGTTCACTTAAAGGTCCCAAACACGGTGGTGCAAACATTAAGGTTTCGGGAATGTTTGAGGATATAAAACAAAATGTTAAGGACTGGACCGACCGAGAGGAAATTTCCGAGTATTTGCTTAAAATACTTAATAAGGAAGCCTTTGATAAATCGGGTTTGATTTACGGTATAGGTCACGCAATTTATTCGGTTTCCGACCCGAGAGCCAAGGTGTTTAAAGGTTTTGTTCAAAAGCTTTCTGAGGAAAAAGGACTCACCCGTGAATATGAACTTTATTCCTTGATTGAAGAATTGGCGCCCGAGGTTATCGCAAAGAAACGTAAAATGTATAAGGGCGTTAGCGCCAATGTCGATTTCTACAGTGGCTTTGTTTACGATATGCTTGGACTTCCTCACGAGCTTTACACACCTATTTTTGCTATTGCGAGAATTGCGGGTTGGTCGGCGCACAGAATTGAGGAATTGATTAATGCCGGTAAAATTATCCGACCTGCTTATATGGCGGTGCAGCCTCATAGAGATTATTTAGAAATGAGTAAACGATGAAAAAGATAAATTTTAGCGAAATATCGGTTAAAAACATTTTGCTTTTAACAATAGCGGGTATAATAAATGCGGTTGGTGTTACCATATTTTTAGCACCTGTCCATCTTTATGACAGCGGAATTTCGGGAACATCAATGTTTTTGTCTCAAATAACACCTGAAAATCTGTCTTTGTCCTTCTTCCTTGTGCTTTTGAATATTCCGTTGTTTATTTACGGAATGAAAAAACAAGGCGGAGTCTTCACTTTTTACGCAATTTATACTGTATGTATTTATTCCTTGGCGGCTTGGCTTATAACCGATGTTTTACCTATTGATGTTAGTTTCACATCGCCCTTGGCAGGTGACGATTTGTTGCTTTGTGCTTTATTCGGCGGTCTTATTTCGGGAGTTGGAAGCGGTCTTGCTATCCGTTTTGGTGCAGCTATGGACGGAATAGAGGTTATGGCGGTTGTTTTTGCTAAGAAGTTAGGTATAACTGTCGGCACTTTTGTTATGACATATAACGTCACTTTATATATCATTTGCGGTATTGTTTTCAGAGACTGGACTTTGCCGCTTTATTCGATAATTACTTATGGTGCAGGTCTTAAAACTATCGACTTTATTGTTGAGGGTCTTGACCGTAGTAAAGCCGCAATGATAATCACTACCGAGCCTGAGAAAATATGCGATGCGCTGTCAGATGAATTTGGCAGCGGCGGAACAAAAATCAGCGCAAAGGGAAGCTATACAGATGAGGAAAAAACGGTGGTTTATTTTGTTCTTAACCGTTTCCAGATAGGAAAAATGAAGAAAATTGTTCACTCTCAAGACCCATTGGCGTTTATAACCATTACTGAGGTTGCAGATGTGTATAAATCCAATACCAAAATTTTTTAATAAATTTTTTAAAAAAATATTGCAGTGAGAAAACTAAAGTGATATAATTGTCTAGTGATAAATTTTATCAAAAAAATCTCAGAAACCAAATCAGAGAGGACGATTTAAATGTCAGAAAACACACGTTTAGTTGGTACTATTTCGAGGGGTATTCGTTGCCCTATCATCCGAGAAGGTGACAATTTAGCAAAAATAGTTACCGACAGTGTTATTGCTGCCGCTGAGAGTGAAGGTTTTTCTCTCAGAGACCGTGATGTTATTTCCCTTACTGAGTCAATAGTTGCTCGTTCACAGGGTAATTATGCTTCGGTAGACGATATAGCAGCAGACATTAAATCAAAATTCGGCGAAGAAACAGTTGGTGTTATTTTCCCAATTTTATCGCGTAACCGTTTTGCAATTTGTCTTAAAGGTATTGCAAGAGGTGCTAAGAAAATAGTGTTGATGTTAGCTTATCCATCAGATGAGGTTGGTAACGAGCTCGCAGATTGGGATAAAATTGACGAGGCTGGTATTAACCCTCATTCAGATGTTTTATCGCTTGGGCGCTATCGTGAGGTATTCGGTGTTCATCCGCTTGAGTTTACAGGCGTTGATTATGTTGAATATTATCAAAACCTTATTAAGTCTGAGGGCTGTGAGGTTGAGATTATATTTGCTAATCAGCCCAAGGCTATTCTTGATTATACAGATTGCGTTTTGACTTGTGATATTCATACACGCGCAAGAACAAAGCGTTTGCTTAAAAAAGCAGGTGCTAAAATAGTTTTTGGTTTAGATGATATATTAAATGCTTCTATTAACGGAAGCGGTTATAACGAAAATTATGGTCTTTTAGGCTCTAATAAATCTACCGAGGATAAGGTTAAACTATTCCCGAGAGAGTGTAAACCTTTAGTACTTGAAATTCAAAAGCTCATTAAAGAAGCCACAGGAAAGAATGTTGAAGTAATGGTTTACGGTGACGGCGCATTTAAAGACCCTAAAGGTAAGATTTGGGAGCTTGCGGACCCTGTTGTTTCACCCGCATTTACTGACGGTCTTATCGGCACACCTAATGAGCTCAAACTTAAATATTTAGCTGATAATGATTTTAAGGACCTTTCAGGCGATGCTCTTAAAGAGGCTATTTCGAACAGCATAAAGGCAAAGAGCGGCAGTCTTGTTGGTAATATGGCAGCTCAGGGTACTACACCCCGTCAGCTTACCGACCTTATAGGTTCTCTCTGTGATTTGACCTCAGGTTCAGGCGATAAGGGAACACCTGTTGTTCTGGTTCAGGGTTATTTTGATAACTATACAAACTAATTTACGGGAGGAATATAAATGGATACAAATGTACGTCCCGAATCAATGGCTCGTATTACCACAAAAGAATTGGCAGATAAATTTATAGACGAGCAAATTAAGGCTGTTAGAGAACAGGTTGGAGATAAAAAGGTGCTTTTGGCACTCTCCGGCGGTGTCGACTCTTCAGTTGTTGCAGCATTACTTATTAAGGCTATTGGTAAACAGCTTGTTTGCGTTCACGTTAACCACGGTCTTATGAGAAAGGGCGAAAGCGAAGCTGTTATTGAAATGTTTGGTAACGAGCTTGACGCTAATCTTGTTTATGTTGACGCTACTGACCGTTTCCTTGATTTGTTGGCAGGCGTTTCTGACCCTGAAAGCAAGAGAAAGATTATCGGCGCCGAGTTTATCAATGTTTTTGCTGATGAAGCTCGTAAACTTGAGGGAGTTTCTTACTTGGCACAGGGCACTATCTATCCTGATATTCTTGAAAGTATTAAACAGGCCGAGGGCAAAAAGGCTGTTAAATCACACCACAATGTTGGCGGACTTCCCGAGGATTTGCAGTTTGAACTTGTAGAGCCTATAAAACTTTTGTTTAAGGACGAAGTTCGTGTTGTTGGCGAGGCTTTAGGTCTTCCTCATGCAATGGTTTACCGTCAGCCCTTCCCAGGTCCAGGTCTTGGTGTTCGTTGCTTGGGCGCTATCACCCGTGACCGTCTCAACGCTTTAAGAGAAGCAGACGCAATTTTGAGAGAAGAATTTGACAAATGTGGCTTGGCTGAAAAGGTTTGGCAGTATTTCATCGCTGTTCCTGATATCAAGAGCGTTGGCGTTAAGGACGAAAGCCGTTACGAAGGCTGGCCGGCAATTATCCGTGCTGTAAATACTACCGACGCTATGAGCGCTACTATTGAAGAAATTCCTTATTCTGTTCTTCACCATATTACCAACAGAATCACCACCGAGGTTGAAGGCATCAACCGTGTTCTTATGGACCTTACACCTAAGCCCGTAGGCACCATCGAATGGGAGTAAAGAGAATAATACTAAACGGCTTGGAATTAATCCAAGCCGTTTTTTATCTTAATATTTCTTCGTAAGGCAAAGTGCCGATGTGTTTTCGCACAATTTCTAAAAATTTTTGGTGGTTTTCTTGAGTGTTGGCGGCGATAATGGGGCAGGGTCGGTCAAGCTGTATATCTTCGCCACCAAGGTCGGTTACAATACCACCGGCTTCTCTCAAAATAACAATTCCTGCGCAGTAATCCCAAGGGAAAACACGGAATTCGAAAAACAGTTCGCAAGAACCTCTTGCAAGATAGCAAATATCCATAGCGCAAGAACCGGAACGCCTAACATCAACGCTGTCGTGGTAAACTTCTCTCATAATATCAATGCACATTTCGGCATAGTTCTTGTTGTAAAGACTAAAGGCAGTGCAAAACAAAGAGTTTTTAAAATCACGTTCGGAAACCCTGATTTTTTCGCCGTTTAAAAATGCTCCACAGCCTGAAATAGCGTGGTAAAGTTCGTTTTTATCGGGCATATATATAACGCCTAATATGGGTTTGTTATTGTGAACTAAACCGACTGAAATGGCAGTTTCGCTGATACCTCTTGAAAAATTAACCGTTCCGTCAATGGGGTCAACAATCCAAAGATATTCGGCTTCGCTTACCGATTTGGAGTTTTCTTCACCAAAAAATGCGGAATTTGGTATTAACTCAACCAATTTTTCCTCAAGGAATTTTTGAGCGGCAATGTCAGCCGAGGTTACAAAATTAATGTGTGAACCTTTTTCGGTTGTGGTAAAGTCCCCTTTGGTAAATTTGGCGGACTCTTTAGTGATTTCTATAACTTTCTCAAGTATCAGGTTTAAATCCAATGATAACAACCTCCAATATAGTCTATATTCATTATACCAATATTTTATTATTAAAGCAACAAGAAACTGTAACTTAATAAAAGCGTTGAAAGGAAATTAAATAACAAGCGATACAGCACTTTTTACGACAGATAAAAAACAATAATTATAAACACCCTAACTTTTTGTTCGAATGTATTTTGGTTGCAAGTAAATATTGTTGCATCCGCAACGGTTGTGTGTTATAATTAACTGTAATTTTGCTAAAGGAGAAGTGTTATGATTTATAATAATTTTGCCGATAAAAAGTTATCCGCTTTAAGTATGGGTTGTATGAGATTTCCTGTAAAGGAAAACAACTCCCAAATTGATATGGAAAAAACCCGTGAAATGATAGCCTATGCTATGAAGGAAGGCATTAATTATTATGACACTGCTTGGGGTTATCACGACGGTAATTCCGAACTTGCTATGGGCGAGATTTTGTCGGAATACCCAAGAGAAAGCTTCTATTTAGCCACTAAATTCCCCGGTTATGACCTTGATAATATGGATAAGGTTGAGGAAATTTTTGAAGAACAGCTTAGAAAATGCCGTGTTGAATATTTTGATTTTTATCTTTTCCATTGTCTTTCGGAAAATAATATTGATTCCTATTTAGACCCTAAATTTGGCATTTTCGATTATCTGATAAAGCAAAAGAAAAACGGCAGAATTCGTCATTTAGGATTTTCTGCGCACAGTAATCTTGACACAATGATGCGTTTTTTAGATGCTTACGGCAAAGATATGGAATTTTGCCAGTTGCAGATTAACTGGTTTGACTGGGATTTCCAAAATGCCAAGGAAAAGGTTAAAATGGCGTCGGATTACGGCATACCCGTTTGGGTTATGGAGCCTGTAAGAGGCGGTTCACTAGCGAAACTTGACGATTTTTATATGCAAAAGCTCGAAAAGTTAAGACCGGGTATTACCCCTGCTGAGTGGTGTTTCCGCTTTATTCAGTCAATCCCTGAGGTTAAACTAACCCTTTCGGGAATGTCTGATTTCGACCAGCTTAAAGAAAATATTGCTACATATAAAGAAGCAAAGCCTTTAAACGAGACCGAAATGAATACACTCTTTAGCATTGGCAAGGCTATGGCTTCAAAAAAGGTTTTACCTTGTACTGCTTGTAGTTATTGCACCTCACACTGTCCTATGGAACTTGAAATACCCCGTCTTATAGAGCTTTACAACGAAAGTGTTTATTCCGATGCCGAAATTGATGCTTTGCCAGAGAATAAAATGCCTTCTAATTGTATCGGTTGTAAAGCTTGTGAGGCTGTTTGTCCTCAAAACATTGAAATCAGCAAAATGATGGGCGATTTTGCCGAAAAGATTAAGAGATGAGTGATTTAATTAAAGCAAAAGAATTGCTTTCTTTAGGCGAATATACTTGTGTTCTTATAAAGAACGATAAAACCTATACTTCTCTTTTGAGAGGTGTAAAACCCCTTGTTAAATGGTATGCAGACGGTGTGAATTTGAGCAATTTTTCTGCGGCTGACAAGGTGGTTGGAAAAGCCACAGCGTTTCTTTACACTCTGTTGGATGTGAAAGAGGTTTTTGCAAAGGTTATGAGTGTTTCTGCCAAAGCAGTTTTAGAAGAAAAAGGCATAAAGGCAGAATATGAAAGCCTGGTGCCTAATATTATTAACCGCAAGGGTGACGGCATTTGCCCCTTTGAAGAAGCGGTGTTAAAAGCCGAAAATAAAAACGAGGCTTATGAGATAATCCGCCATAAAATGCAAGAAATGGGCATTGATTTGTAATATGAAAAAGGGTTCACAAACTACAATCATTATAGATTTTTAAAGTCGGGGAACTCCTATAATACGATGAAAACAGTTATCTTAAAATACCGAAGAAGTAAAACAAAATCCCGATGATTAATCATCGGGATTTTTAGTTTAGATTATGTAGTCCATACAGGTTCTGGTAGCAGTATAGGGTCTGACATATTTGTCAGCCACTGCAACATGCAAGGGGTGGGTGGAATAGGCTTTGAGTGAAGCCTCGTTTTCAAAGAGGGAATCGAGCATAATCTCAGCATTTGAGGAGTCAAGAGGGTTGATGTTTACCTTGATTTCTTTAAGACCCACAATTTTGCCCGAAAGACCCTCGAGCGCCATTTTAATGTGCTGTTTAATCTTTGCTTTTTCAAGTTCGTTTATATCAGACTTTAAAGTCCATAAAATTATATGCTTTACCATAATGCACCTCCCTTTTAGTATATTATAAATTATACAAAAATAGAATTGCTTTGTAAAGCGTAAATTGCTTTATTTGATTTGTAGGGGAGGGTTTCTATGCCCTCCCGTTACTTTTATACAAAGTTCCATTAATGCTTTTTTAAAGGGCACGAAGATTATACCGCTTATAATGTTAAAAAGCGTATGCACGAGTGCTATGCCCGACATTGAAATTTTGCCATCTAAAATCCCAAAAGGAGAAATTAAATACATAACGGCAATACATATAACCGAGCCTAAAATATTAAGAGCAAAGTGAAGTATTACTACCCGTTTAGCATCTTTGTTAGCACCAAATGAGGAAATGAGAGAAGTAACACAGGTGCCGATGTTTGCCCCCAAAACCAAGGGGATTGCAATTTTATAGGTTATGGGATTTGTAAGGGTCAAGGTTTCAATAATTCCGATGGTTGCTGATGAGGACTGAATAATCCCTGTAAAAACCGAGGAAATTAAAAGTGCAGTTATAGGGCTTTCAAGGGTCAATAAAAAATCTTTAAACCAAGCAAGATTTTTAACCACCTCGACTGCGGCGGACATTATCTGCATTGAATACATCAAGAGTGAAAATCCCATAAGCGAAAGACCGATATTTTGCTTTTTTTCATCCTTTGAAAGAATTTTTATAAAAAGACCTAAAAAGGATATTAATGGCACCCAAAATTTTGGATTCAGAAAGTCGAGTTTCAGCCCCGTAAGACTTATAATCCAAGCGTTAAGGGTTGTGCCCACATTGGAGCCGACAATAACCCCAAAGGTGTTTTCAAAGGCTAAAAGACCCGAATTCACAAGACCAACCAGCATAACCGTAAGGGCAGAGGAGGAGTGAAGCAAGGCGGTTACAATACTGCCCCAAATAAAACCCTTGAAATCATTTGAGGTGGCGGTTTTGAGACTTTTTTCAAGTTTCCCTGCCGAAAGTTTTTTAAGACTTTCGGTCATAACAGACATTGAGTAAATAAAAATAGAGAGTCCGCCTAAAAGACTCACCGCAAAATAAAAAAACTGCGTCATACATATCACCATTAAATATGTATGACACAGTCGAAATTATTAAAACTCTATTGCTTTTTCAATATATGCCTTAAGGTCGGCAATGGGGATACGCTTTTGCTCCATAGTGTCACGGTCACGAACAGTTACGCACTTGTCTTCGAGCGAATCAAAGTCAAAGGTAATACAGATAGGAGTACCAATTTCATCTTCACGGCGATAACGCTTACCGATAGAACCTGTCTCGTCAAAGTCAACAGGGAAGTATTTGGAAAGCTCGGTGTAAATTTCCAAAGCCTCGTTTGATAACTTCTTGGAGAGGGGAAGAACTGCTGCCTTGAAGGGAGCAAGGGCTGGGTGGAAACGCATTACAACACGGGTATCGCCCTTATCATCGGTCTCCTCATCATAAGCGTTGCAAAGGAACGCCAAAAGAACACGGTCAGCACCCAAAGAAGGCTCAATAACATAAGGAATATATTTCTCGTTGGTTTCAGGGTCAAAGTATTCCATAGCCTCGCCCGAATGTTCGCTGTGCTGTGTGAGGTCATAGTCAGTTCTGTCAGCCACGCCCCAAAGTTCGCCCCAACCGAAGGGGAACAAGAACTCAAAGTCGGTGGTAGCCTTTGAATAGAAGCAAAGCTCATCTTTATCGTGGTCACGAAGTCTGAGACTTTCCTCATCCATTCCAAGATTTAAGAGCCAGTCTCTGCAGTATGAACGCCAGAAATCAAACCACTCAAGGTCAGTACCGGGTTTGCAGAAGAACTCAAGCTCCATTTGTTCGAACTCACGAATACGGAAAATGAAGTTTCCGGGTGTGATTTCGTTACGGAAGGATTTACCGATTTGAGCCACACCGAAGGGCAATTTTTTGCGTGTTGTACGGGCAATGTTCTTAAAGTTTACGAAAATACCCTGTGCAGTTTCTGGACGGAGATATAAGGTAGATGTGCTATCCTCGGTTACACCTTGGAAGGTTTTAAACATAAGGTTAAACTTGCGGATATCGGTAAAGTCCTTAGAACCGCAGTGAGGACATACAATTCCTTTTTCCTTTATGTATTCCATCATCTGAGCATCGTCCATAGCAGCGGGATTATCGCTCAAGCCGTTTTCAGCAACATAATCTTCAATGAGTTTGTCTGCTCTGTGGCGGGTTTTACAGGACTTACAGTCCATAAGAGGGTCGGAGAAGCCGCCAAGGTGACCTGATGCTACCCAAGTTTCGGGATTCATTAAAATTGC
>JAZSDI010000066.1:0-2660 GCA_045531045.1 Acutalibacteraceae bacterium
GAACTCGTTTACAATGCTCAGTGGTTCTCACCCTTGACCGAGGCTATTCTTTCTTTTGTTAAAACAACCCAAAAGACAGTTACAGGCGATGTAACCTTAAAGCTTTACAAGGGTAATATGATTAACGCAAGTATTACTTCTCCTTATTCACTCTATGACCCCGAGATTGCTACCTTTGAAGAGGACGAGGTTTACGATCAGACAGATGCTACAGGATTTATAAACCTTTATGGACTTCCCACATCGGTTTATGCAAAGATGAAGCAGAAAAATAATATAAAATAATAATAAGTAGGTATTATAATGGATAAAATGTGGGCAGGAAGATTTGAAAAAGCCCTTGATAAACAGGCTGACGATTTTAATTCTTCCATTCATTTTGACTCAAGAATGTATAAACAGGATATAATTGGCTCGATGGCACATGCTATTATGCTAAGACGCCAAGGAATTATTTCCGAAACAGAGGAAAAGGAAATTCAAAAAGGACTTTCTGGTATCTTGGCTGATATTGAGTCGGGTGCTTTGGAGTTTGATATGAACGCCGAAGATATCCATATGTTTGTTGAGTCTGAGCTTACAAAACGTATTGGTGACGCAGGTAAAAAGCTTCACACAGCAAGAAGCAGAAACGACCAAGTAGCGCTTGATATTCGTATGTATTTAATGGCTGAGTGTGAAGAAATCGGCGGACTTTTAAAGGATTTGATACGTGCCATTCGTGATTTAGCGAAAAAACATAAGACTACTATTATGCCGGGATACACCCATCTTCAACGTGCCCAACCTATAACTTTTGCTCACCACATTTTAGCCTATGGTATGATGTTTACCCGTGACTTTAACCGTTTGAATGATGCCGTTAAGAGAATGTATGAGAGCTGTCCTATCGGCTCTTGCGCATTAGCGGGTACTACATATGATACTGACCGTGAGTGGGAGGCTAAACGCTTAGGCTTTAGCGGAATTTCACTTAACAGTATAGACGGTGTTTCGGACAGAGATTTCTGCGTAGAGCTTCTTTCCGCATATGCTATGATTATGATGCATCTTTCCCGTTTTTCAGAGGAAATTATCCTTTGGTCCAGTTGGGAATTTAAGTTTGTTGAACTTGATGACAGTTACACAACAGGCTCAAGCATCATGCCTCAAAAGAAAAATCCCGATATGGCAGAGTTGGTAAGAGGTAAAACGGGTAGGGTATACGGCGATTTAATGGCCTTGCTTACCACCCTTAAAGGTTTGCCTTTAGCATACAACAAGGATATGCAAGAGGATAAAGAGGCTATTTTCGATGCTGTTGATACTGTAAAGAAATGTGTCAGCATCTTCACACCAATGCTCTCTACAATGAAGGTTTTACCCGAAAATATGCTTTCTGCCGCAGGTAAAGGCTTTATAAATGCTACCGTCTTGGCAGATTATTTGGTTAAAAAGGGTAAGCCTTTCAGAACCGCTTACAAAATTGTTGGCGAAATTGTGGCTTACTGCATTCAAAACGGACTTATTTTAGAAACCGTTTCTTTGGATAAATACAAAGAGTTTGACAGCAGTTTTGAAAATGATTTATACGGCGAAATCTCCCTTAAAACCTGTGTTGAAAAGAGAATTTCTGCGGGTGGAACAGGTGAGAAATCGGTAGAAAAGCAAATAGAATTTTTAACGGAGTTATTAAATGACTAAGGTTTTTATTGACGGCAGTGCAGGAACTACGGGTCTTAGAATTGCCGAAAGATTAGGTTTTAGAAAAGATATTGAGCTTATCACTTTAACCGAAGAAAACCGCAAGGATATAAAGGCTCGTAAAGAGGCAATAAATCAGGCAGACATTGTTTTTCTTTGTCTGCCCGATGTGGCTTCTATAGAGTCGGTGTCTCTTTGTGAAAATGAGAATACGGTTATTATTGATACGTCAACCGCTCACAGAACAAACAGTGACTGGGCATACGGTTTCCCCGAACTTTCAAAGGAGTTTGAAGAAAAAATCAAAACTTCAAAGAGAATTGCAAATCCAGGCTGTCATGCAAGCGGTTTTATTGCATTGATTTATCCCTTGATTGAAAGTGGAATTTTAAAGGACAACGCACTCCTATCCTGTGTTTCCTTGACAGGTTACAGCGGCGGCGGTAAAAAGATGATAGCCGAGTATGAGGCAGAAGATAGGGATGAACTTTTAGATGCTCCCCGTCAGTACGGCCTTTCACAGTCGCACAAGCATTTACCCGAAATGACTGCTGTTACAGGCATTAAAAATGCCCCCGCTTTTATGCCTATTGTAGGGGATTTTTACAGCGGTATGGAGGTTACAATTCCTCTTTTCCCCGAAATGCTAAATAATGCAAGTATTGAAGATATTAAAAATATCTACAAGCAAAAATACAACGGACCTATAGTTGAGTTTGTTGATAATTTTGATGAAAGCGGTTTTGTTTCGGCTAATAAACTTAAATTAAAAGACAGTATGGAAATATCTGTTAGCGGAAACGATGATAGAATTTTACTTATTGCCCGTTACGATAACCTTGGCAAAGGTGCTTCGGGTGCGGCAGTAGAATGTATGAATATTGTTCTTGGTTGTGATATAACAACCGGTCTTGAAATTTAGGAGTGTTAAATTTGAATATTATTTCAGGCGGTGTTACTGCGGCGAAAGGCTTTAA
>JAZSDI010000112.1:0-10563 GCA_045531045.1 Acutalibacteraceae bacterium
TTTTAACTATGTGCTGAACCGTTTTGTTGCTGATACGCCTTTTATTTCGGCTTATAAACAAAGCGTTTCGGTCGTTAACATTTATACCCTCTCTGGGTCTGACAGCCAAATAGTTATTAATTGCCGTTACACAAGCTGAGTTTAAATATACAATTCTTTCCTTGTTGCCCTTACCGATAACTGTCAAGGTATCATCATTAGAAATGCTTGACAAATTAAGTGCGCAAAGCTCGGCAAGACGAAGACCGCAGTTTAAAAACAAGGTCAGAATACAAAAATCTCTTTCCTTGTTATCGCCTTCAACCGATTTTAAAAGTTCGAGCGAGTCTTCTAATGTTAAGTGTTTAGGCAAGGCTTGTTTTACCTTTGGAGACTCCAGAAGCTCGGCAGGGTTTGTTTCAAGCTGATGGGTTTGCACCGATAAATATTTAAAGAAAATCCTAAGGGTTGAAGTCTTTCTGGCTCTTGAAGCTGGTCCGTTTTGGCGCTCCTCCTTGCAATAAACCATAAAGGCGTAAAGGTCAGATATTGTAATTGTCTTTATGAGCGAAATATCAACCGATTCAATACTGATTTTCTCAAACTCCAAATCCTTCGGCACTTTTCCTCTTATTAACAAAATATATCTGAAAAAGGTTTGCAGGTCGAGATAATACCCCTCAACCGAGCGTGAGGACTTACCTCGGATGGTTTCATTATAGGTTAAAAAGTCCCGAATAACGGGCGGACAGGACTGTAAAATTTCAAGCCTCATATTTACAACTCCATTGTGTATATGATAAAATAATTATACCATTTAAATTTTCAAAAATCAATCTTAAAGAATTCTTAATAATTTATATACTTATTTCTTAAACGATTATATGTTACAATGTTTTCAAAGGTGGCGAAAAGGATGTATAAAATATTAATTTGCGATGATGAAAAGGATATTGTTTCGGCTTTGAAAATCTATTTAGAGGCTGAAGGTTATGAAACCGTTTCAGCATATAACGGTTTTGAAGCCATAAATAAGATTAAAGAAACCACTGTTAATTTAGTATTGTTAGATATAATGATGCCCGAATGTGACGGCATTACAGCCCTAGCTAAAATCCGTGAAAGTTCAAATGTTCCCGTTATTTTGCTGACAGCTAAATCTGAGGATACCGACAAAATTTTAGGTCTTAATATCGGTGCGGATGACTATATAACAAAACCATTTAATCCCGTTGAGGTTATTGCCCGTGTTCGCTCACAGCTTAGACGCTATATGGAGCTTGGCGGCTCGGTAAAATCCAATAACGGACTTTGCATTGGCAATATTGAGCTTGATGATAGTGCCAAAAAGGTGACGGTTGACGGCAAGGCAGTTTCGCTTACTCCTACCGAGTTTGAAATCCTCAAATTTTTAATGCAAAATGCGGGTACTGTCTTCTCCCCTAAAGAAATTTACCGCAACGTTTGGAATGATGAAGCATACGGTGCCGAAAACACCGTTGCCGTTCACATAAGACACTTGCGTGAAAAAATTGAAATCAACCCTGCCGAGCCGAGATATTTAAAGGTTGTCTGGGCACACGGCTATAAGATGGAAAAAGGTGTATAAATATGAAATTTAAGCAGAATTTAGGTGTTAAAATTGCCACTGTAATTTTTTCTTATATAATGGCATTTGTACTCTTTTTAAGCGTTACTTTGGTTGTTGTTTTAGGTTATTATAAATTCTATTTCAGCACTGCCCAAATTGTAAAAGAAGAAGTTTTAACCGAAATGGCAGGAAGAGAAGCGCACTATATTGAAAACATATTAGACGAAGAAATCAAAAACGAAAATACCTATCTTGAAAATTACTATAAAGATAAAAATGTTTTCTATGAAATAACCTATATTGAAAGCGGAGAGGTTGTTACAAATTATAACGGTCAAGAATACATCGCAACTGTTGACAGCGTGTATTACACCTATGAAGATGTAATAATAAGACAAGATGAAAACTCAACCTATTGGGACACTATAGAACACCACACCGCCGATATCAAGTTATATATCGCAAAAGATATGAAGAAAAATGACCTGTTTTCAGTTGCTTCAAAATTGGTTGATATAGGTTACCGTTTGAAATACGCTTTGGTATTTATTGCAATAGGTTCTCTGGCAATATTTATTTTCTTGCTGTGCTTCCTCTATAGCGCCGCCGGTCATACTACAAACGGAAAAATTAAGTGCAATTTTCTTGATAAAGTACCATTTGACATATTAACCGCTATTGTTGTATTTCTTGGAGTTTTAAGCGTTATTTTTATATCTGAATCATTTTACGAGGACTTCGCATTTGCTGTTGCTGTTACAAGTCTTATTGGAAGTGTAGATTATTTTATAGCCCTTGGCTACACAATGAGCTTTGCAACAAGAATTAAGACCAGAACACTAATTAGAAATAATCTTTTATATCACATTTTCAAGTTTTTAGGAAAACGATTAAAGAAATTCTATTCGTGGCTTAAATATCTTTATAGCAACGCTTCACTATTGAAAAAGACCTGGGTCATTGCATTAGGAGTATTAATCTTCAGCACATTTTTTATTGTTGGTGTAGGCGATGTGATTTCCTATTGGGCAAGGGACGAATTCGTTATAATTATGCTTATAATTACCGCTATTGTAATTGCCCTTTTATTCTATTTTGCCGTTATTTTGCAAAAAATCAAACTCGGCGGAGAGCGTATTGCCAAAGGTGATTTGCAGTATAAAATCGACACAAAATATATGTATTATGACTTTAAAGAATTTGCTGAAAGTCTTAATAACATTAACGACGGTTTGCAAGAAGCAATTAACGAGAAAATGAAGAGCGAACACTTTAAAACCGAGCTTATCACCAATGTTTCGCACGACATTAAAACACCTTTAACATCAATTATAAATTATGTTGACCTTATCAAAAAGGAAGAAATAGAAAATGAAAAATTAATCGAATATATTGATGTTTTAGACCGCCAGTCAGCCCGTCTTAAAAAACTGGTTGAGGATCTGGTAGAAGCATCAAAAGCTTCAAGCGGTAATTTGACCGTGAATTTAGCGCCCTGTAATATTACAGTTTTGTTAAACCAAGCCTTAGGCGAATTTTCTGAAAAACTTGAAAAAGCAAACCTTATCCCTATTCTTAAAACAGATGATGACGGAATTGCCGTTTTAGCTGACGGCAGACACCTATGGCGTGTTTTTGATAATCTCTTATCTAATGTTTGCAAATACGGTTTAGAGGGCACTCGTGTTTATATTGATGTTAAAACCGAAAAGAACGGCGTTCTTGTAACCTTCCGCAACATTTCGAAATATCAGTTAAATGTTTCTTCTGAGGAATTATTAGAACGCTTTGTAAGAGGCGACAAATCACGCCACACCGAGGGTCACGGCTTAGGTCTTTCTATTGCTAAAAGTCTAATGGAAATTCAAGGTGGCAGTCTCGATATTTCGGTTGACGGCGATTTGTTTAAGGTTACTGTTAAGATTAAAAATCTATAACAAGAGGACTAAAAATGCAAAGACATATAAAACACAAAAGAAAACGGTTAATAAGACGGATTTTGCCGCCACTTTTTACAATTCTAATAACCGCAGGAATAATCATTGGCGGTGTTAAGGTATGCTCTCTCTTATTTCCCGATAATAGATTCAGCGGATATGTTCCCGCAGCTTTCGGCAACCGAATTTCCAAAAATGTCAAAGTCGCTCAAGGGCTTGAAATTCCCGACTGGATTGACAGTCAGATAATCGATGTTCACAACACCGCAAGAACAGGTGCGCATTTAAAGGACATTAAGGATATTGTTATTCATTATGTTGGAAATGCGGGTACTACCGCCCAAAACAACCGTGACTACTACAATAAACTAACGACCGAGGTAAGCTCACACTTTGTTATAGGTCTTGACGGAGATATAATTCAGTGCATTCCCCTTTGGGAAAAATCTGCCGCAAGTAACCACCGAAACGGCGATACAATTTCTATTGAGGTATGTCATCCCGATAAAAGCGGAAAATTCACAACCGAGTCCTATAACAGCGTAATCAAACTAACTTCTTGGCTTTGTAATAATTTTGGTCTTGACGAAAAGGATATTATAAGGCATTATGATATTACAGAGAAAATTTGTCCGAAATATTATGTTGAAAATCCTGATGCTTGGAAACAATTAAAAAAGGATGTAAAAAAGGAGTTAGGTTAATTTGAGATTGACCGAAAAAGGCAAAAGAATTCTAAGTATTATAGTTTTAATACTTGTTCTTTTGTTTGCGGGTGCTGTAACAGTGCTTGTTGGAAAACCGATGATAGACTTTGTGTCAGAACCCGAAGAATTTCGCCTTTGGGTAGATTCACATGGAATTTTTGGAAAGATAGCATTTATAGGAATGGTATTCTTTCAAGTGGTTTTGGCTCTGATTCCAGGTGAGCCTTTAGAAATCGGCGCAGGATATGCCTTTGGTGCTTTTGAAGGAACTTTGCTTACAGTTATCGGCACAGTTTTAGGAAGTATAACGGTTTTTTATCTTGTGAAAACCTTAGGCATTAAATTTTGCGAGTTATTTTTCAAAACCGAAAAACTGCTCTCCCTAAAAATTCTAAAAGACAAAAAGAAACGAGATATTCTATCCTTTCTTATCTTCTTTTTGCCTGGCACTCCGAAAGATTTAGTGACATATTTTTTAGGTCTTACCGATATTAAACTTATAAATGTTATTTTTCTGTCAGGTATTGCAAGACTCCCCTCAATTATAACCTCTACCTTAGGCGGAGACGCCTTAGGTATTAAAAAATACGCAACCGCTTTGCTCGTGTTCTCGATAACACTTGCAATAAGCGGTCTTGGGGTTTATATTTATAACAAGTTTATTGTTAAGGATAAGAAGGAGTAAATATGAAGAAGTATCTCATTGTTGTTGATGTTCAAAAAGACTTTGTTGACGGTGCTTTAGGCACAAAAGAGGCTGTTAGCATTATTCCTCGTGTGAAAGAAAAAATCAAAGAATACAAACAAAACGGCGACGAAATTATATTCACAAGGGATACTCACACTCAAGATTACCTAAACACCCACGAAGGAAAACTCTTACCTGTGGTACATTGTGTTAAAGATACCGACGGTTGGCAGATTTACGAGGAACTTGATACTGAAAATGCTAAGATAATCAATAAACCAAGTTTTGGTTATCTTGACTGGGCAAAGCATATAGAAAATTGTGAGAATTTGGAAATAGAACTCATCGGTCTTTGCACCGACATTTGTGTTGTTTCAAACGCCTTGATTTTAAAGGCTCTTTTCCCCGAAGCAGAAGTTTCTGTTGATTCATCTGCTTGTGCAGGTGTAACCCCCGAAACGCACAATTCTGCCCTTGAAACAATGAAAATGTGTCAGGTTGTAATTTTGTAAATAGCTAAATTTAAAAGCGGTTTTCGTAATGAAAACCGCTTTTCTTTATATCATTTCTTTTGCAAGTGCTTTAATTTCAGCTGTATTTTCCTCAGTTACAGCAGATAAAATCTTAATATTTGTCTCAGCATATTCTAAATTTTTGCACTTAGACAGTATTTCACCCATAACCTTGGTAGCCATCGGTGCCCACGATCCGTTTTCGACAAAACCAACCTTTCGGTTTTGGAAATTACGCTCGGTTAAATGCTCAATAAACTCTCTCATAAATGGGAAAATATCTCCGTTATAGGTTGTTGTTGCTAAAACAAGTTTTCCGTAACGGAAAGCGTCCTCAACAGCCTCTGCCATATCGCAACGAGCAAGGTCATTTACAACAACTTTGGGACAACCCAAAGCCTTTAATTCATCAGCCAAAAGCATAACAGCCTTTTTTGTATTGCCATAGACCGAAGTGTAAGCAATAAGCACACCCTCACTTTCAACACCGTAAGTAGACCAAATGTTATATAAATTTAGATAATAGTCTAAATTTTCACTTAAAACAGGACCGTGCAAGGGGCATATTTTTTCGATTTGCAAGGCAGATGCCTTTTTAAGCAATGCTTGAACTTGTGCGCCGTATTTTCCAACAATACCAATGTAATAGCGTCTTGCTTCACATGCCCAGTCTTCCTCAACATCTAAGGCGCCAAATTTGCCGAAGCCGTCAGCCGAAAACAAAACTTTATCGAGGCTGTCATAAGTCACAATAACCTCAGGCCAATGTACCATTGGAGCAGTAACAAAGGTAAGAGTTCTGCCTCCCAAATCCAAGGAGTCGCCCTCACCCACAACAATTTGTCTGTCTGAAAACTCGTTTCCATAGAAGTTTTTCATCATCTGGAAAGCTTTTTTAGATGCTACAATTTTAGCATCCTTGAAAGTCTCTGCAAATAAATTTATGTTAGATGAATGGTCAGGCTCCATATGTTGAACGATTAGAAAATCGGGCATTTTGCCGTTTAAAACAGTCTTAATATTTTCTATCCATTGCTCGCCAAAATTTGCGTCAACAGTATCTAAAACTACAATTTTTTCGCCAAAAATCACATAGGAATTATATGCCATACCGTTTGGAACAATATACTGACCTTCAAAAAGGTCAATGTTATGGTCATTAACACCGACATATTTTATACTTTCTGTTATATTCATTGTTTTTCCTCCCTGGGGGTAAAATTTTTAAAGCCTTTAGAATAAATTTTTTCTCCGTTATCCTTAACCCATAAAACATAGGTGTTTTCAAAGTTTTCTAGCACCTTTTTGCCCTCTTCTATATCCATACAAAATAGTGCAGTCGACAAAGCGTCGCCAACAGCAGAACTCTCGGTAATTACCGAAATCATTTTATAACCCGTTGCGGGCATTAAGGTGTCAGGGTCTATAATATGATGATAATTCTTACCGTTCACAGTGTAAAAACGCTGATAGGAACCGCTTGTGACAACCGACATATCAGAGATTTCTAAATACTCGGTATAAGGGTTATTTTCATCGCCGTCGGGATTTTCGAGACCGATTTTCCACTTTTCCCCGTCAGGTCTCTCTCCAACTGCTCTGATATTACCTCCCGCATTAAGCAAATAACCCGTGATACCCTCTTTTTCCATCCACTGAGCGGTTTTTTCAGTGGCGTAACCTTTAGCTATTGCCCCAACATCTAAACTCATTTCAGGGTCATTTAGAGATATATTGTTTCCGTCAATAACCAGACCGTCTATATCAGTATGTTCGTTTGCTTTTAAAAGCTTGTCCATAGGCGGAAGTTTGGCATTTTCGGGGTTGTTTAAACCATCGTTTCGGTAATCGTGCCAAATTGACAAAACACTACCTAATGCAATATTCACCTTACTATTTGTAAGTGAATATATTTTCTTTGAAAATTCAAGCATTTCGGTAATTTTACCGTCTACCACTAAGGGTTTATCGGCATTATTAATCGAATAAATATTTTGTGTGTCATCATATCTGCTGTAAATTGTATAAAGTTTGTGATACTCACTAAACTTAGATTTTATTTTTTCACTGTTTGCTTTAAAATCAGCCTCATTTTTTTCATAGCCGATTATTGAAATTACAGTATCAAAATAATCAAAAGTATAATCAGTATATTTAGTGTATTTGTCTTTACAACCCGTAATAGGTATGATAAGGATAACACATAAAATCAAGGAAATAAATTTTTTCATAACACATTAAAAGGGAGATGCCTTAGCACCTCCCTGTTAAATATAAAAATTATTTTACAGTAGCGGCCTTAACAACGGCTTTAACCATATCAGCAACATTAATAGTGCAACCTGCAGTAACGAGGTCATCGCCAGCTTTACCTGCGTTGTCAGCTAAAGCAGAGATTCCGTCAGCAGTTTTGCCAACAATTTGTGTATCAAAAGCATCTGCTTGAGCATACCATTCTTTTTTAGCACCGCCGTATGCTACCATACCGTAATTATCGCCCGCATCTCGCTTTGTAGAAATAGCAGTACTAAATTCGGTTTCAGAAACACCCTTGGTATCAAATTCAACCTTTGTGGTAACAGCATCAGTTTTAGCAGCTGTAATTTCGTTCTTAGCATTTAAAGCAACAGCAACAACAGTTGTCATAAGTTCGTTTACGCCCTTAGCCTCAGCAGTAGCATCTTTAGCATCGCTTTGAGATGTAACAACGCCAACCTTTAAGGTATCGTCAGCAGTAGCAGCGCTATCAACAGCGTTCTTTACAGCCTTTTCAATGGCGGGGATGAACTCAGAAACCTTAATTGTGCAACCGGCATTAACAACCTCATCGGTGCCTTTTCCATCTTTTTCAAGAGCCTTAACTTCATCAATGGTCTTACCAATAATTACAGAAATGAAGGCATCTTTCTGCTCAAACCACTCTTTTTTAGCACCGGCATAAGCAACCATGCCGTAATCTTTGCCCTTTTCACCTTTTGTTGCAAACTCGGTAGCAGCAACAGCCTTTCCGTCTGCAGCAAAATTCATAGTATTATCAGCAGTATCAATAGCGCATTTTACAATTCTGCCATCCTTGTCGAGTAAAACAGCGGCAACGGTTGTAACCGCTTCTGCAGAACCGTTATTCTCACCGTCAGCATTCTTAACTTCAGAAAGTTGAGAAGTAACACCAAAACCTAATTTAAGTGCCTCAGCCTTACCGCAACCGACAAGTGAAACCACAGAGAAAATCATGAAAATTGCAAAAATTAAAGATAGAAATTTTTTCATAAAAACAACTCCTTAAAATTACATATATTAATTATACAGTATTGTTATTTTTCTGTCAATCAAAATTTATATTTTGCTGTATACTTAAGAAGCATTATTCCCGAAAGTCCAACAAATATTCCCGCAACTGTTCCACTGACCGCCAAAATCGGAAAATAAAAACCAATTTCTTTTGTTTGCAACAATAATAAAGCGACCATAACCTGTGCTAAATTATGCGAAATTGCACCTGCAATACTAACGCCGATTTGAGAAAATTTGTTGATATGTTTTAACAACCACATTACTAAAAGACTTAAAACAGCACCCGCAAAGCTATATAAAAATGTCATAAAATTACCAAATAATAATACCACAATTAAAAGTCTGATAAAAGAAACTATAGCGGCCTCTTTTATAGAAAATTTATAAACCAAAAATATGATAATAATATTCGGCAAACCCATTTTTATTCCGGGTACAGCCGACCAAATAGGCGGCAAAAGACTTTCAACAAAGGAAAGAATAATCGCCAGTGCCGATAAAACACTCAAAAAAGTAAGTTTTTTTACTTCAAATTTCATTAAGACACCTCGCTTATCTCCACAACGAGTTTATGGGGCAAACAAACAATAGTCTCCCCCACTCTTGAAATTTCACGATGCTTCTCACATATTTTATCAGGACAATCGGCATTTGATACGCAAACCTTTTTGTCTTTAACAGTAACTTCATTAATACCGTATTTTGTCTCGACCGTTTTTTTAGTATCTTGAGCCAAACTTAAAACGGCAACAATTTTACCTTCAACAGTAACTACCGCATTTTCGCCATCCTTCAAAGATGAGTTGAAAATTAAAAACGCAAGTAAAGAAACAAATAAGACAACGATAATTAATATAACGTCATTTCTAATCTTTTTAGTCATATATTTTAAATTCGGTGTATGCACTTTGTCGGGCAAACATCGACGCAAATGCCACAAGCAGTGCATAGGTCATAATCTATTCGTGCTAAATTATTTTCAACCTTAATAGCACCTGATGGACAAGAGTTTTCGCATTTTTTACATCCGATACAAGCGTTTTTACAGCTTTTAAGTGCAACAGCGCCCTTATCTTTGCTTGAACACATAACCCAAACCTTAGATGTTTGAGGAACAAGTGATATTATATTTTTAGGACAGTCACTAACACAAAGTCCGCAACCAATACAAATTGCAGGGTTTACATGAGCGATGCCGTCTTTTAGACAAATAGCACCGGTAGGACAAGCTCTCGCACAGTCTCCGCAACCAAGACAACCAAAACGGCATTTACCGGGACCGCCGTATATCAAATTAGCGGCTCGGCAGGTCATTTGACCGTCATAATGAGCCTTAGAATCGGTAGCGTCACAATTACCGTTGCAGTGAACAAAAGCAACTAATTCTTTAACATCTTCAAACTCGGTTCCCATAATTTTAGCAATTTCTTTTGCTACACAGTCAGAACCGGGTATACAGAGGTTAGTTTTTTCACCGTTTTCAGTAATAGCCTTGGCATATTCATCACAACCCGCATAACCACAAGCACCGCAGTTGACACCGGGTAATGCGCATCTCACACATTTACACAACTCATTTTCTTCAACCTTCATAAAATGAGCGGCAAGTGTAAGAACAATACTCAAAATCAAGCCTATTGCAAAAACAATAAGAAAAGCTAATAATATTTCCATTTTAACCTCCAATAAGATTTTCAACAATAGACCCAAAGCCAAAGAATGCCAAAGAAACGAAGGAAGCCGCAATCAAAGTTACAGGCAAACCTTTAAAAGACTCAGGAATTTCAGTTTCTTCAATTTTTGAACGAAGACCCGCAAAAAGAACCATTGCCAGTAAAAAACCTAAACCGCAACC
>JAZSDI010000117.1:0-2279 GCA_045531045.1 Acutalibacteraceae bacterium
GATGCTCTCAAAGACTTTGGAGAATAAGGGTCGCAAGAGCCTTTTGAAATTAAAATTCCATCTGCACCTAAAGCCTCACAACTACGGGCAATAGCACCCAAATTTGATGGGTCCTGCAAATTTTCAAGACCTATAAATCTACCCTTTTTAAAATCAAAATCAAAGCTTTTAGGCATCTTTGCAAGGGCAATTATTCCTTGCGGCGAATCGGTATCACTGATTTTTTTGAAAAGATTATCTGTCAACAAATAAGCATCACTGCATCTTGAAAGAAGGCGTTCAATATCCTCCTCATATCGCTCTAAAGCAGTGCGTGAAACAATTATCTTATCAAACTCGATTGAGTTGTCTAATGCATCCTTGGAAATACGAAGACCCTCTAAAACAAAAAGACCCGTTTCCTTTCTTTTCTTGGAAGAACGCTGTAATTCGCAAACAAGTTTGATAAGAGAATTATCCTTAGAAGTTATCTCTTTTAAGCCTAACATTGCAGATTTTTCCTTTCATAAAAAATGAAAAAGTCGCCCGAGAGCATACTCGGGCGATATAAAATTATTTATCAAGAGCTTTCTTTGCAGCCTTAACTAAGGTCTCAAATCCCTTAGCATCGTTAACTGCTAAATCAGCAAGCATTTTACGGTTGATTTCAATACCTGCTTTGTTAAGACCGTTCATAAAGGTTGAGTAGTTCATACCGTTCATTTTTGCAGCAGCAGAAATTCTGGTAATCCAAAGACGACGGAAATCACGCTTCTTAAGTCTACGACCAATGTAAGCATAATTGCCGGACTTCATAACGGCTTCTTTCGCAGTTTTAAACAACTTAGACTTAGCACCAAAGTAACCCTTGGCAAGTTTTAAAATCTTTTTTCTTCTTTTGCGTGTTGCTAACGCACCTTTAACTCGTGCCATTTCACTTTACCTCCACTAATATTTCCTTATTTATAAGGAATCATTTTCTTAATCTTTGCAACATTTGTTACGTCAGCAGTAACTGTCTTGCGAAGATTTCTCTTACGCTTGGTTGTTTTCTTGTTTAAGATGTGGGACTTGAAAGCATGTGCGCGTTTTACCTTACCGGTTTTTGTGAGCTTAAAGCGCTTTTTAGCACCACTGTGTGTTTTAATCTTAGGCATTATAATTCCTCCCTAAATAATTTACAATTTACTTGCCGGACTTAGGAGCCATAAACATAAACATATTACGGCTTTCCATCTTTGCAGGTTTTTCAACCACAGCAACTTCACTGCAATACTCAGCAAAGCGGTTCATAATTTCATAACCCTTATCAGGATGGCCCAACTCTCTACCTCTGAAACGGATGGAGAATTTAACCTTATCACCCGATTTTAAGAAACGAACAGCATGATTTGCTTTGGTTTCAAAATCGTGAGTGTCAATTCCAACACCGGTCAAACGAATTTCCTTAATGTCGATAACCTTTTGGTTTTTCTTAGCTTCTTTTTCTCTCTTAGCCTGCTCGAAACGGTATTTACCGTAATCCATTATTTTACAAACGGGTGGCACTGCATTTGGAGAAATACAAACCAAGTCCAAATCGGCATTTGCCGCAGCCTCTAAAGCCTTAGCAATGGGGATAATTCCTAACTGAGAACCGTCAGCCGAAATTGTACGAACTTCCTTAAATTTGATAGCTTCGTTAATTGCAAGTTCTTTACTGCTAATGTTGATACACCTCCGAAATTTAGCAAACAAAAAGCGTGGACGCTATTGCACCCACGCATAAAGATACCCGTATCGCAACGGAAATCTTATTAACCCTTTTAAAGAATTCTGAGGGTGAGTCGCATAGGCGTCTACTTCATTGTGTCTATAATTATACACAAAAACTTCCGTTTGTCAAGTATTTTTTAATAATTTGTTAATTTTTTGCCGTCAAATATTCATCTATTGATTTAGCCGCTGTTTTACCCGCACCCATTGCCAAAATTATGGTTGCGGCACCCGTTACGGCGTCTCCGCCGGCATACACACCCAACTTGGTTGTCTGCATATTTTCGTCAACTACAAGGCAACCTCTGCGGTTTGTTTCAATACCCTCAGTAGTTTTTGAAATCAAGGGGTTTGGAGATGTTCCCAAAGCCATTATCACAGAATCCACATCGAGCATAAACTCTGAATTTTCAAGCTCTACAGGACGGCGTCTGCCACTGGCATCAGGCTCACCCAGTTCCATCTTGACACACTCAATCTTTGAAACCTCGCCCTTATCATTAGCAACAATTCGTTTGGGGTTAGAGAGAAGAACAAACTCTATT
>JAZSDI010000094.1:0-7785 GCA_045531045.1 Acutalibacteraceae bacterium
TAACACCTTTTCCAAATACTTTAAAGCATTTGGACTTACCGAGAAAACAGGTATTGACCTTCCCGGCGAAGCAAATTCTACTTATCATAAGCAATCTAATATGGGACCTGTAGAATTAGCATCTTCCTCTTTCGGTCAGACTTTTAATATAACCCCTATGCAGTTAATATCTGCTGCCGCTACATGTGTTAACGGCGGATATTTAGTAAGACCTCATCTGGTTGAAAAAATGATTGATGAAGAGGGTAAGGTTGTTAAAACCACCGACATCGGATATAAACGCCAGGTAATATCCGAAAGTACTTCTGCAACACTTAGAACACTTATGGAGTTTGTAGCTCAAAACGGTGCGAAAAATGCATTGGTATCGGGTTATCGAATTGGCGCAAAAACAGGTACCTCTCAAAAAATGTCTAAGATTTTGGCAACGGGTGATAGTTACTTGTATGTTGGCTCATGCGTTTCAATAGCACCTATTGATGACCCCGAAATTGCAGTGCTTGTACTTCTTGATGAGCCTAAAGGCGATAAGTATTACGGCGGTGTAATTTCCGCTCCTGTTAACGGAAGAATTATGACAGATATCTTGCCTTATTTAGGTTATGAACCCAGTTATACTGAAGATGAACTTAAAAACTTAGCAATGTCTGTTCCTGAATTGGTTGGTGACACGGTAGAAAATGCAAAAGCAAAGCTTTCTTCGGCTAAACTGCAATATCAAATTCAGGGTAATGGTGAAAAAATTATTCGTCAGCTTCCCGAGGCAGGTAACCGAATTTTAAGCGGCGGTGTGGTTATACTTTATACCGATGATACAGGTGATAAGACCGTAACCGTGCCGAATTTAGTGGGACTTACGGCAAATGAAGTAAATAAAGCTTCAACAAACAGCGGAATAAATGTAGAATTTTCCGGAAACACAACCTCCGGAGGATTAAAATCTTATAGACAAAGCATTGACCCCGGAACGACGGTTAATGCAGGAACAATAGTAACGGTTTACTTTAGAGATGAATCGGCGGTAGACGGCTGATTGAGGTGACAGTATTGAGACTTGAATTATTAATTGAATGTCAGGAAAACTTAAAGGATTTAGAAATCACAGGTGTTACTTGTGATTCCAGAAAAGTCCAGAAGGGATTTGCCTTTGTTTGCATTAATGGCGCTTTAAGTGACGGCCATGACTATGCTTTACAAGCATTAGAACAAGGTGCGGCTGTAATTATCTGCGAAAAAGACTTGAATTTAGATAATCAAATTATCGTAGAAGATACACACAAAGCCTTTGCTACAATGAGCGCTAATTGGTTTTCAAATCCCGCTGACTCGCTTAAACTAATCGGTGTTACAGGTACAAACGGCAAAACTTCTGTCACCTATATGCTAAAGCAAATATTAGAGTCTTTTGGTGAAAAGGTTGGACTTATAGGTACTATCCAAAATATGATAGGCGATGAGATAATCCCCACCAGTAATACCACTCCAAATGCATATGACCTTAATGCTCTTTTCGCTTCAATGAAAGAAAAAGGTTGCAGATATGTGGTTATGGAGGTTTCCTCTCACGCTTTGGACCAATGCAGAGTTTATGATTTAGACTTTGAAGTTGCAATATTTACAAATCTTACACAAGACCATCTCGATTACCATATTACAATGGAAAATTATCTTGATGCCAAGAAAAAACTCTTTAAAATGTGTAAAACTGCAGTTATTAATAGTGATGACCAGTATGCCGAAAAAATTGCAGAGGGTCTTGACTGTGAAATTATTACTTATTCCACTAAAAACGACTCAACCTTTAGCGCAAAAGCAATTAATTACAGACCTGCAAGTATTGAATATGAGCTTGTAAGCGATAGTGTTTTACAGCATATTAAGGTTAATACAGGCGGTAAATTTACTGTTTATAATTCTCTTGCGGCTTTGTGCTGTTCCTTGAAATTGGGCTTCGATGCTGTGAGTGTTGCAAATGCATTATCTCAGCTTGAAGGTGTCAAGGGTAGGGCAGAGGTAGTACCAAGTGAAAAGGATTTCACTATTATAATTGACTATGCTCACACTCCCGACGGTCTTAAAAATATTCTCTCAACCTTTAGAGAATGTAAGAAAAACCGTGTTATTGCACTTTTTGGTTGTGGCGGAAACAGAGATAAAACCAAGCGTCCTATAATGGGAAGTATCGCTTCTCGATATGCGGATTTTGTTATAATTACAAGTGATAATCCAAGAAAAGAAAACCCGACAGATATTATAAACGATATTCTAGTAGGCCTTGACGGAAGCCCAACACCCTATAAGGTGATTGAAAACAGGGTAGAGGCTATAAAATATGCAATTAGCATTGCTCAAACAGATGATATTATCGTTTTAGCAGGTAAGGGACATGAAACTTATCAAATATTAGAAAGCGGAACTATACATCTTGACGAGCGTGAAGTTGTGGCTGAGGCTTTGAAAGAAATCTAAAAAAGGGGAATGAAAAATGGGTGATTATACTTCGATAATTTGTGCAATAGTTGCGGCATTGGTAACTGTTCTTTTAGGGTATATTGTAATTCCGTATTTAAGAAAGCTTAAATTTGGACAGACTATATTAGACGAGGGACCTGCTTGGCACAAAGAAAAACAGGGTACTCCCACAATGGGCGGAGTTATGATTATTGCGGGTGTTTTAATTGCAATAGTTGTAGCATATAGTTATTCTGCAATTTTGGGTTCGAGATTTGTTAAAGAATTTGCAAATCATTTCAGAGGCACAAATTTCATTGCAGGAATATTTATGGCTCTTTGTATGGCATCGGTAGGATTTATTGATGACTACATAAAGGTTGTAAAAAAACGCAATTTGGGTCTAACAGCCCGTCAAAAAACCTTTTTACAACTTTTAATTGCAACCTGTTATTTAGCAGCACTTTGCGTTGGCGGTATGCGTACTACCTATATACCTTTTGTTGGCGATGTAAATATAACAAGCGGACTTGGTCTTTTATTCTGGCCTATTGCTGTGCTCTTCATATATGGCTTTACAAACGCCGTTAACCTCACCGACGGTGTAGACGGTTTAGCGTCATCAGTAACAGTTGTAGTTGCTTGTTGCTTTATGTTGTCATCATCATTTTTAAATATATCAACAATAAATGTTCTTTCGGCTTCACTTGCAGGAGCTTGTGTTGGTTTTGTTTTTTGGAATGCAAAACCCGCAAAGGTATTTATGGGTGATACCGGTTCAATGTTCTTGGGCGGTATGGTTGTTGCAATTTCTTTTGGAATAGGCAGACCGATTTTATTGATATTTGCAGGTGTAACCTACTTCTTAGAAGCACTTTCAGATATTATTCAGGTTGCTTATTATAAGAAAACTAAAAAGCGTGTTTTCAAAATGGCACCTTTACACCATCATTTCGAAATGTGCGGATGGAGTGAACAAAAGGTTGTATTGGTTTTCTCTGGTATAGCTTTTGTTGGCTGCGTTATCGCAATTTTACCGATTTTATTAAACTTTTAAAAATGGAGGAATAATTAATGGCTGCGCTGAAAAGTCAGACAAAACCTAAAAACGGCAAAATGGATATTACCTTTTTGTCTATTGTTTTAATTCTTTTAACAATAGGTCTTGTTATGCTTTTTTCTGCCAGTTATGCTTATTCCCTTGAATATTATGACAGTAGCTACCGCTTTATTTCCCGTCAGGCGTTATTTGCTGTGATTGGTGTTGCGGCTATGCTCTTTGTTTCCAAAATTGATTATCATTTTTGGCGCAAATTCGCCTGGATAATCTATGGTGCTTCGGCACTTTTACTGATAATTCTTTTAATACTGCCGCCAATGGTTAGCGGTATGGATGTTAAAAGATGGTTTGTTGTGGGTCCAATTAACTTTCAACCCTCCGAGATAGCAAAATTCGCAATAATCTTGTTGTTTTCTTCATTGATTGCGGGAAACTATAAGGAAATGAAAAACTTCGGATTTATAGCTTTTCTTTTTGCTATTTTGCTGTTTACAGCAGGTCTGATTGTTGCTGAGCCTCACTTGTCTGCCACTTTGCTTGTTCTTGCAATCGGTGTAGTTTTAATGATTGTTGGCGGAATGGCAAAGAAATTTATTCTCGGTGGCGCTTTATTCGGCGTGGCAGGAATTGTTGTATTCATTCTTTCGGGCGCAATCAGTTATGTTAAGGACCGTTTGGATTATTGGATAGACCCTTGGGCAGATGCTACAGGTAAAGGTTTCCAGACTATTCAGTCTTTACTTGCTATTGGCTCAGGCGGAATACTGGGCCGTGGAATAGGACAGTCGAGACAAAAGTATCTTTGGGTGCCGGAACCTCATAACGATTTTATATTTTCTATTGTTTGTGAAGAACTGGGACTTATCGGTGCAGTTGTTATAATAATTGCTTTTTGTTTGCTTATTTGGAGAGGATTTTATATTGCCATGCATGCAAAGGATAAATATGGCTCATTGTTGGCGATAGGTCTTACATTTCAGGTAGGGCTTCAAGCAATGTTAAATATTTTTGTTGTAACCAATACAATGCCGAATACGGGTATCAGTTTGCCTTTCTTTAGTTACGGCGGAACATCACTCTTAATTCTTCTTGCCGAAATGGGTATTGTTTTATCGGTTTCACGTGGGTCGAATATAGAAAAAACTTAAAACAGGGGTGTCTGATTTGAAAATATTATTTGCAGGCGGCGGAACTGCCGGTCATATTAATCCCGCTTTAGCGGTTGCAGGATATATAAAAGAGCATCACCCTGACGCAGAAATTTCATATATAGGAACAGCAGGTAGACTTGAGGCAAAGCTTGTTCCTGAAAAAGGTTACGATTTTCACACTATTGATGTTGTGGGTTTTTCGAGAAGTTTGTCACCAAAAGGTGTCATTAAAAATGTAAACGCCGTTAAAAAGGCGGTCACAGCTTCTAACAGATGCAAGAAATTATTAAAAGAAATCAACCCCGATGTAGTTGTGGGTACGGGCGGATATGTTAGCGGACCTGTTCTTAAAACAGCGCAAAAAATGGGATTTAAAACCGCTATTCACGAACAAAATGCTTTCCCCGGTGTTACAACTAAAATGTTGGCAGGCGGCGCTGATACTGTTATGCTTGCCATGAAAGAAGCCAATAGGCATTTGAATTTAAAGAAGAAACCTGTTATAACAGGAAACCCCATAAGACTTGAACTTTTAAAGGTTAAAAGGGAAGAAGCAAGAAAAAAATTAGGACTTGATAACCGTCCTTTGATTTTGTCCTTTGGTGGCTCTTTGGGTGCTGAAAAGGTCAATGAAACGGTTACTGAACTTATAAAATGGCATAACGGTTCAGGTAAGTTTTATCATATCCACGCAACCGGAAAATTAGGTTACGAGGATATGAAAAAAGCCTTGAGCGATATTAAACTCGCAAAAGAAATTGACCTGAGAGAATATATAAACGATATGGATATTTGCATGGCGGCGGCTGATTTGGTTATTTGCCGTGCAGGTGCTATAACATTAGGAGAATTACAAGCTTGTGGCAAACCTTCAATTTTAATTCCTTCGCCTTATGTTGCGGAAAACCACCAGTTTCATAACGCAATGACCCTTAAAAA
Organism: Acutalibacteraceae bacterium; assembly: GCA_045531045.1. GTDB lineage: Bacteria > Bacillota > Clostridia > Oscillospirales > Acutalibacteraceae > UBA737. Next base: position 5,602 of record JAZSDI010000094.1, read on the forward strand.
AGCGGGTGCGGCAGAGGTTTTGGAAGAAAAGGATTTAAGCGGCGAGACCTTAATTAAATCGGTTGAGATGCTGATAGAAAACAAACCGAAACTTGAAAAAATGAGCTTTAATGCTAAAAAAAGTGCCATAATTGACGCTAACGAGCGAATTTATAATGAAATAATGAAGCTTTACACTTGTGTTTAACGCAAAATCTTCTTTTTGCATAGTATAAACTGAAAACTATGCTAAGAGGGTGTTTTTATGGCGAAAATTTTAATAAAGGGCGGTAAAAAGTTAGAGGGAGAAATCACTCTGCAAGGCGCTAAAAACAGCGTTTTGCCTGTCCTTGCCGGCACTCTTTTGTGTGATGAAAAATGCGTTATACATAATTGTCCTGATATAGCAGATGTTGTTACATCGGTGAAAATACTGGAAGCGCTTGGCTGTGTTTGTAAGCGAGAAAACAAAACCTTGACGGTTGACCCTTCAAAAGCATCGGGAATTGAAATCCCCGATAATTTGATGCGTGAAATGCGTTCTTCGGTTGTGTTTTTGGGAGCAATAATTGGAAAAAACGGCAATGCCGTTATCAGCAGTCCAGGTGGCTGTGAGTTGGGACCCCGTCCTATTGATTTGCACTTGTCATCACTTAAAAAAATGGGTATTACTATCACTGAGGAGCACGGTTTTCTTTATTGCGAAGCAAAAAAAGGAATAAAAGGCACTGAAATTACCTTAGGATTTCCAAGCGTGGGCGCCACGGAAAATATAATCCTTGCCGCAGTAAGAGGCGAGGGACTTACTATAATCCACAATGCCGCAAAGGAGCCTGAAATCAGCGACTTGGCAGATTTTCTTAACTCTGCCGGTGCCAGAATTTACGGTGGTGGTTCTGATACTGTTTATATTCACGGCGTTGAATATTTGCGGGGAACGGAACACTCTATAATTCCCGATAGGATAGTTGCGGCAACATATATGTCTTGTTGCGCCGCAACGGGTGGAGAACTTATTTTGCGAGGCGCAATGCCTTCTCATATCACTTCAATTTTATCGGTATTCCGAGATTCTGGTTGTGATGTCAGAGTTTCGGGCAAATCCTTGAAAATAACCGCAAAAAATAAACTTTTAAGAGTTCCGACAATCAGAAGCTTGGTATACCCGGGTTTCCCGACCGATGCAGGACCTTTGATTATCGCAATGCTTACTAAAGCTCGTGGAACTTCGGTTTTTGTTGAAAATATTTTTGAAAACCGTTTTCGTTATGCAGATGAGCTAAAACGCTTGGGTGCGAAAATAGAAATACAAGGAAAGACGGCGGTTATTGAGGGTGTGGAAAACCTTTCGGGTGCCACCTGTAAATGCACCGACTTGCGTGGCGGAGCCGCTTTAGTTACAGCGGGTCTTTGCGCCAAAGGTGAAACCGTTATAGATGAAATTCACCACATTGAAAGAGGTTATGACAATATCGTTTCAACTCTTAGAAATGTGGGCGCAGATATACAATATATTTAAGGAATGATTTTTTGAAAAAAGAACCTGTAAGAGACGAGTTCGTTAAAAAAAGAATGGAACGTCAGAAAAAAATCAGGAAAAGACGTCTTACGGCTTTTTTTATAATATTTGTTATTTTGGCTGTGTGTACGGCAGTTGTGCTTTCTTTTACGGTCTTTTTTCCCATTGAGAGCATAAAAATAACAGGCAGCAAAATTTATTCTGCCGAGGAAATTCTGGACGCTTCTAAGATTGTGAAAGGGGATAATCTTTTTGCTGTAAGTCAAAAGAAAACCCAAACAGCAATTAAACATAAACTTCCGTTTGTAGATGAAATTAAATTTGAAAGAAAAATACCCGATACATTGAAAATAACAGTAAAAGATGCGGTTGAGATTGCGACCTTTAAGGTCAAAAATAAGTATTTTACTGTTTCCTCTTCGGGTTGGGTTATGGAAGAAAAGAAAAAAGCTCCCCAAAATCTGCCTCTTATAATTTGTGATGTTGGTTGTAAAGTAGGTAGTCAAATTGTTTTCAAAAACGAGATTGAAAAGCAACTTTTAGACAATATTTCATCTTCATTAGAGGGTAAAAATATAAAGGTAAATTCGATAGATGTTACCAAGCAGACCTCGTTGATTTTAAAACTTGAAGACCGTTTCGTTGTTGATTTAGGTTCGGCAAACAATATACCCGAAAAAATCAGC
>JAZSDI010000012.1:0-22024 GCA_045531045.1 Acutalibacteraceae bacterium
GGTTTCGGTGTTAAAAGCCCCTGAAAATCTGATGTTTTGATTAAATTCCCAATAATACCAAGCGTCCTTTTTGTCAAAACAAAGGGCTTTATTTTGAAAGAAAAACAAAAGACAGTTTTCATATTCAAGGGCGCAAACGCTTGAATATTCACCCAAAATCTGCGGTAGAAAATCTTTGATTTTTTCGGAGATATTTTGGGCTTCGTTTTGTTTAAAACAATAAAATTCACCTTTTGAGAGGAAAAAGACCTCTTTGCCGTTTGTTATCACCGAATTTTTTTGCGCACAGCCGATATTGTAATTCACGCATTCTAATTCAACGCTGTGGGGCGCTTTGAAAATACTGTCATTGTCTGCCAATAGAGAATAGGTATTAAGGTTTTTTCCGTCTTTTACTTCCCCTTTATAAATGCGGTTTTTGGTAAATGCCAAAAAATTTTCAGAGAGAGGAACAAGGGCGGTGACACGGCTGTCCTCACCCCAAAGGGTGCTTACCGACTCGGCGGGGAAATAGAGCGGATTTTCAAAAGAAGAAGAAAATATTCGGTTTTTGCTTCCAAAGAAAATCTTGCCGTTAAGGTTAAGGCAAACGTCGGAGTCGGCAATATCATTTAAACTGTAACCGCTTTCTTTTTTCGCCAAAATCCTTAAATTATTTTCGTTTCTGCCTGAAATGAAGGGCAAAAAATATTCTCCTGTGGAGCAAGAAAAACTCACAATACCGTTTTCACGGTTTACAGTCATGGTAACCGCATTGTTGAAAAGGGTTGAGGTCGATTGATTTGATGTGGCTGATATATGCCAATCCACATAATTTTCCGCAGAATAATAAAATCTGGCGGTTACCGAACTTTGCGAAAGGGAAGACAAAGGCAGTCTGAAAGAAGAGGAATATCCGTCAGAAGAAAAATAGGAATAAAAGTCACCTGTCAAGGCGTTCAGTCCCTCAAGCCTTTTGGGATTTCCCCCAAATGCCTGGTCGGCTTGTCGGGCAAGTTCATAACCGTTTCCTCTGCCGTTAATCAAAACGGTGGGAACATAGGTTGCATAAACCTCCATCCAACTTTCAAGCGAAGAATTAAGTTCATAAATTCTGCTGTTTATTTCGTCTGAATTTTCACAGTTTATAAGCTTTATTAAAAGATAAATTCCAGTGCCTGATGAAGTGCTAGGTTTTCCTTTAAAGAAGTTGAACTTTTGGGGAATATAAAAGGTGTCCGAACTGGTTCTTGTGAATATTATCCGTGCGGTTTTAAAGACCTTTCCGTCGGGACCTATCAGATTTGTGTAGCAAAAGTGGGTTGCAATATCTACTTCAACACTCTTGTAAACCATACGGTATACGGTTTTGCCATACTCATATTCTATATCGGTAACTACAGTGGCGGAGGGGTCGTTGTAATAATATTCTTCTTTGCCTAAAACAGAGTTTATATCACAAAAAAGTGCAGGTCTTGATTTTAAAATACCGCCCTTTTGCCACACATTTTTACAGTTTGAAAGGCTGTTATTAGATTTATCACGCAAATCCCTCAAATCAAGACCGCCCGTCAAGGCGGGGATATGAAGCGTTTTTTGAGGGGCTTCTTTAATTTTTAAATCTTTCATATTAAACCCCTCCGTCTAAAGGATAGGGCAAAACATCCTCTCTTTTTCCCTGAATGTTTAAGGCGGTACTCCTCTTAACACTGTAAAGCGCCGAATAAACCTTTGCGGTGTTTGAGTCTTTTAAAGACAGGGCAAAAAGCATACAGACGCCGTAAATCAAAGCCTCTGCCTGTTTTGGAGTCAGGGTCAAACTGTCCGAAAGAGAGGCAATTTTGCTTAAATTCAGGTCATCGGCAATCTGGTTTATTATTTGTATGAAGGCGAGTTTCTTAGTTTGGTCGTTGTCCTTTAAAAAATCGTAATATCCTAAAAGAAAACAAACTCGGTTAAAAATTTCGGTTCCTGTCATTTTTATTTCTCCTCTCTCGAAATATTTTCAATATCGGGCACCAAGCCTTTGGGTATTCGCTCTAAAAGCTCGTCCTTTGTGATAATGCCCTTGTCAAAAAGGGTAAAAAGGGTTTCAAGTTGTTCTTTTTCAGAGTAATCGGCGGTTTTAATAAGACTGATTTTTGCATTAATAATGAGTGATTTGTATTTGTCGGCATCAAAATCTATGTATTTGAAATTGCCGTTTTCTAAAAGTTTAATCTGGCGCTTTCCATAGTGGGTAACCCAGAAATCTGCCCAAATTCTCGCCAAATCCTCAAGGAAGGTGTAGTATCTCGATTTAATGAGTTTCAAGGGGGTGAGCGCCGCATTTTGCATGGTTCTTAGTGCCGATGCGTTTTCGGCTTTCATATCGCCAAGTGCCACTTCGTTGGCACCGCTTTGTGTTAAAGTGTTGTTTATAAGGTTGTTTATGCTGTCGTCAAACTCTTTAATAAGAGCGGGTGGAGTTACATATTTAACCGCTCCCGCAACATCCTCGTTACTGCCGTAAATCTTAATAATCTGTGCGGGGTCGTTGGTGATTTTATCACTAACCGTATCGCCGTTAACAAGCATAATCGGAAGACCCGTTGACATTGCCGACCAGACATTAGCGGTAATCAGGCGGTTTATGGCAATTTGGTTGGGAATAAGGTGGGTGATTTCACTCTCGCCGTAAGCAAGACCAAGCCTTGTCTCCCAGTTAAGCTGCGCTAAGGGGTAAAGGCGCAAATTTGTGGAAAATTCGGGTCGCACAACGGTATTTGGGGTTACCTTTATTGCCATTACTGTAGTGCCCTTTTGGGCTGAATAGGTCTTGTAAAACTTTGTTAAAACCAAAACCTTGCCGTCGGTGGCGGACTCTTCAATTAAAGTAAGCGTATTAAGGTCTGCGCCAAAAAGTCTGGCTTCCTTTAAAACGCTTTCAAGGCGTTTTTTAGCGCTGACAATAATGTAAGGCTGATTTTGAAGTGTTTCGCAATAAGGGTCGCCGAAAACGGTGTCCTCAATTTTCAAAAGTTCACAGCTTATATCACCTTTTATAGGCACTGTTCTTTTTGCATCGGCAAAATTGCCTGTTTCAAGTGTGGGATTCCAATAGGTGTATAAAAGAGAACTGCCCGAAATATAAGCGTTTTTAAGGGCAAGAGCGCTCAAAGACTCTAAATTAACCCTTTCGGCAGAAACCGAGAAATAGTTTGAAAAGGCGTTCATCACGCCGTTTGTATCGGCGGCGGTGTTTACAAGATTTCCCTCGGCAGAAAAGTCCATAAGTGTCTTTTCGCTTAGCACCTGCGACATTTTATAGTCGCCTATTCGCTTAATCACATTGTGGCGGACTAATGGCTTGTCCCCTGAGAGTCTGGCGCCGTACCACTGGTCGCCCAAAAAGAAACGCTCATTAATTTTTGTTTGCTCGTTAAGCCCCTTGTTGCCTAAAGAGGCTTTAAATTCACAGCCTTTTTGATACTCTGCAAAAATTTCTATAGCTTTTAAGTTCATAATAATCTCCCTTTAACTGTAAAGCCCAAACCAAGGGCTTGGGCCTTACATTTTTTAAAAATTATTCCACTGTAACACAGGCAACATCAGATTTAATTCCTGTAATGCCGTTTACGGTAACTAAGCAGAAGAAGTAGTGTTTGCCAACCTCTAATTCTTCGGGAATTGAAAGGGTAGAAGCATTAGCACCTGCAACCTTTACAGCCTCGTCTCCGCCCTCGTTAGCGCACTTGTACCACTGGTAAGAAAGTTCGCCCTCACTGGTAGCAGTTACAGAAAGACTGCCCGAAATTTCACCCTCGGCAACCTCTACATCAGCGGGTTGAGCGGTAATGCTAAGCTCGGGAGAAACACAAGCCCAGATGGAGTCAAGACCGCTCTTTGGTACGAATACATCGTAGTAAATACGGTAGTCAAACTTGTAAGCGTCGGCGTCAACATTCTGCTCGGGTGTGAAAATTCTCATATTCTCGGTCTTCTTAACAAGGTGGGCGCCCTTTTTGGGACAAACCATCATATAAATGCTCTTGGCATCATTTGCGGGAACAAAACCGCCTGCAGCATTGTTTCTGAAGGTGTAAGCGGTTTTCATTCTCTCGCTGACAACAGGGATAAGGGTTACGCCGTTGATGGATTTAACCTTTAAGTTTACATCGCCCTGTTTGAAATCAGAAACGGTGATAGTTTTTGCAATTTCGGTTGAGTTTTGCAAGAGAGCGAAAACATTGTTGTCAATAAAGGCAACGAGCTCTTCGTCGAAACCTACTGCAGACTGTACCTTGTTGATAAGGTCAATAAGGGTCTCATAGGGGTTTTCGCAGTTTGCGTTAACTGTATTGGCTCTGGTCTCAGCAATTTTTGCAAGTTTAGAGATTACATAAGCATCGCACTCGGGAACAACCTTTGTGCGAACATACTCACCCAAAATCTGACCTGCAAGGTTTGCAATGCCTGTTTCGTCCATATCCTCACGGTCAATCTGCAAAGAACGTGCACGGTCCATTTCCATTGTGTAGGAAGCGTTGGAAACGGTGATGGCACCTCTTGAAAAGCCTGAATCACGGTCATAATCGGCAAGACCCTGAAAGTTTACATCGGGGATAATAACTGTTTTTGCGCCAACAAATTTGGTGGCTAAGGTGTTGTCAGCAAAGAAACCTGTTGCGCTCTTTTGAGCGAACATTTTATCAAGCTCGGCTGTGTATCTTGTGGTGTTTTCAATAGAATTAATAGACATTTTAATTTCTCCTTAAATTTATTTCCAAAGACCTCTTAAAAACTCCTCGGTCTCGGGGTTGTTGCCTCCCTTTAAATTTATAAGGGAGCCTGTTGTTGAACTGTCGTTTTCCCTTTGCTTTTTAAGGGTTTCTCGTGTCTTCTTTTTTTGAGAAAGCAGGTATCTTAAGTATTCATCCAAAGCGTTTGTGCCTTTAAGAGTTACCTTTTCCAAAACCTCTGCGGGTAAATCCTCGGGGCATTTTATATCGTCAAATGCCTCGTAAACCTCGTTTAAATCGAGTTCTTTTTTCTCTTTGCCCTCAAGGTTTAAAATCTTTTCAGCCATTTCCTCGTTACCGCCGCATTTTTCTAAAAGTTCTTCCTTTAAAGCTAATCGCTTAGACTCGGCGAGATGAGAAATAAACTCGGGCACACTTTTGTTTTCGCTGGAAGCTAATTCCTTAAGCGCTAAAAAATCAGACTCTATTGCTTCGAATTTAAGTCCCTTTTGGGCAAGTGTTCCTGCTTCTTCTAAAGAAAGCTCTCTGATTTCTTTGTTATACTTTACGGGAACTGTAATTTCGGGGTTAGACTCTGGTAGGTCTACTGTTTTGATTTCTTGTTCCATTTTTTCTCCTTTACTGGATATTTCCGTCGTAGTTCAAAAAGTTTTCATATTCCTCGTCCTTTGAAGATTCGAGAGATACCTTGTGTTTTACGGGCAAAACGGTTTTTTTAGCCAGTGCAAAACCAATTAGAAAACTTAAAACAGAAATAAATATAACTAATAAAATAAACATTAAATATCCCACCTTTTTGTTAAGTTTAAAGCGTCGTTTGTTTGTATCGGCTTTTCTTTTTGGGGTCTGAACAGTTTCACATCGGCAAAGGCGTACCTTAAAGCATCGCATAAGTGGTTGTCGCTGTCTTTCGGAAGCCTCTGCCCTCGCTCATTTAGGGTGTCGCCGTAAACATAGGTTGACAGTTCTCTGATGGTGTTGACGCATTTCGGGTCAACGGTGATTTTGTATTCGTTTATGGCGGCAATTCCGTTTAAAATACTGTCTCTGCCCTTTAGGGAAGGGGTAATTCTGCCAATGCCAAGCCGCTTTAAATCATCATTGGATTTAGGCTCGGCACAGTCGGCACGAATACGCTCCTTAGAAAAGCCCAAGGCTTTGATTTTTTCTGCAATATGGCAGTTTAAAAGCCTTTTTTCATAAAACTCGCAAAAGATGTAAATCTGAAGGTCTTCGGGGTTGGCTTTAAAGCCGATAAAGGCGGTGGGGTCGTTTGTGTAGCCGTAATCAAGACCGAAAAAGTTTTTCCATTTATATTCGTCTTGTGGCTCAATTTCAATTTTTCCAACCTGCCAGTTTTCAAAGACCAGACCCTCTGAAATACCCCATTCTCCAAGACCCGCCACCCTGTATTTACGAAGATTTGTCTTTTTCATACGAGCAAAAATATTTCGGTCGGTCTCGTCTAAAAATTCGTTAATAAGGTAGTTGGTGGAAAAGGTATCGCAGTCGGGATTTTTTGTGTCGAAAAACCGTTTTTTAAGCCAGTGGGTTTCGCTCCAAGGGTTAAAGGTTACCGTTGTTTGCTTGTAAAGGTGGGGAGGGACAGTCCCTCTCGGTACCGACAAGTCAAGCTTGTCGAAATCCTCCTCCCTTGCAATTTCAAACCCTTCTTCAATCCACACAAAGTTAAGGTAGCCTTTGGAAACTGTGGTTGAAGCAAGTTTTAAAACATCGTCAAACCCACGAAAGATTATTTTTTGACCTGTAGGTTTATAGACCATCTCAAGAGGAGAAAGTGTGTTTTTCCACAGGTCAGACACACCCAAGCGTTCCTGTGCCCACTGCAGTTGGGCAAAGGTGGAATCACGGTGGGTGTTCATAATCTGACGGACAACAAGGAGATTACTGTCGGGCAGTTCCATAAGTCTCAGAATAAAATTCAAAGCAGTGGTTGCGCTTTTTTTAGAAGCCTTACCGCCCTTTAAAATGCGGTAACGCTTTTTGCAGTTCCAAAACTCGTCATAGCCACTACCCACAACCTCGGAAATTTTAAGATTTGAGGTCGTCAACAATAATCACCCCTTTGCTGTCTATAGGCTTATCTACCGGTTTTTCACTTACAATGGAACGAAGCTCCTTTATAGCCGAAAGGTCGCCTGAAACCGCTTTTTTGTAAAGGGCTATCATAACCGCCGTTTTTCTTGTGGGACTTTTAATGGTAAATCCCTCGTCTCTAAGGGAGACCTCCTCTGCGTCTGACAGTCTTTCATTAAGCAAGGTTTTCATTGTTTTATAAAGCAGTTTGTCGTTCTCTTTCATAAGTTTTTTCACCTCCGGCGACAAAAGAATACACCGAGGTTTGATGGACATTTACCGACATCTTTTAAAAGTTGACAAACGGGGGTGTTTTTTGGTATAATAATATGAATTATTGTGATTTGTTTGGAGGGACAATTATGGTTAGAAGTATGACCGGTTTCGGCAGATGTGTAGAGACGGTTGACGGGCTTAATATCACTGTTGAAATAAAGTCGGTAAATCATAGATATTTTGAGTTTTCCTCAAGGCTTTCCCGTGCATATCAGTTTGCCGAGGAACCCCTTAAAAGTCTTCTCGCAAAAAGCATTACAAGAGGCAAGGTTGAACTAAGTGTCTTCGTTGAGGATAATACCGATAAATCAACCCAGATTGAGATTAACCATCAATATGTAAAGCCTTATGTTGAGGCTTTAAGAAAATTGGCAAAAGAGTATAAGATTAAGGATGATTTAAAACTCTCAGCCATTGCGGGTAATCAGGAATTGTTGGTTGTAAAGAAAACTGCGCTTGACGATGAGACTGTTATAAACGCTTTAAAGACGGTTACCGAAAAGGCGCTTGTAAGCTATAACGAAATGCGTGAAATTGAGGGCGAAAAGTTAAAGGCAGATGTTCTCTCACGAGTGGAGACTATTCTTTCGGCAGTTGAGTTTATCGAAAGCCGTTCACCCGAAACCGTTAAGGCTTACAGAGAGCGTATTGAAGAAAAAATGCGTGACCTTTTAAACGGCGCTTCGGTAGACGAGCAAAGACTCTTGACCGAAACCGCAATTTTTGCCGATAAGGTTGCAGTTGACGAGGAAACAGTGCGACTCAGAAGTCACATAAGCCAACTTAAAACCATGCTTGACGGCAATGCCGCAACGGGCAAAAAACTTGATTTCCTTATTCAAGAAATGAACAGAGAAGCAAACACCATAGGCTCTAAATCTCAAAACCTTGAAATTGCCCACACTGTTGTGGATATCAAGGCAGAAATCGAGAAAATAAGAGAGCAGATTCAAAATATCGAGTAGGTGGAAATATGAAGTTAATAAACATCGGTTTCGGCAATATGGTAAATGTCAGCCGAATTATAACCATCGTCAGTCCCGAATCTGCTCCCATTAAAAGAATTATCGGCGATGCTAAGGAAAAGGGAACTCTTATTGACGCCACCCACGGCAGACGCACAAAGGCGGTTATTATTACCGACAGTGAACATATAATACTTACTTATCTTCAGGCTGAAACCTTAGTCAGCCGTATGGAAGACACAAACGAGGTGAAGGAAAATGAATAAAGGCTCGGTTTTCATAATTTCGGGACCCTCAGGCTCGGGCAAGGACACCTTGCTTGTAAAGCTTTTCGAAAAATGCCCCGAAATCAAATTTTCAATTTCCTCTGTAACACGAGGTATGCGTGAGGGCGAAAAAGAGGGCGAAAAATATAATTTCATATCCCGAGAAAAGTTTGAGAGTATGATTGAAAAGGATGAACTTTTGGAATATAACCTTTATGTTGACAACTACTACGGCACTCCGAGAGAGCCTGTAGAAAAAGCGGTTGCCGAAAACAAGGATGTATTCATTGAGGTTGATGTAAACGGTGCGGAAAGTATCCGCAAAAAGCTTCCCGAGGCTATAAGCATATTCATTATGCCCCCCTCTTTTGAGGAGCTTAAACGCCGACTTTCTTCAAGAGGCACAGAAACCGAGGAGATTATAACTCTGAGAATGGCTGCAGCGCTTGATGAAATAAAAAGAGCAGTGGAATATGATTACATCGTTGTGAACGACGATTTATCTACCGCTGTTGAAGATATAATTTCTATAATAAGGGGAAGCAAATTCTCCATTAAAAAACAAAAAAATCTTATTGATGAGGTGCTTTTAAATGTTAAATCCTAATATCGGAAAATTAATTCAAAAGAGTGAGAACAGATACCGTTTGGTATTAGATGTTGCTAAAACCGCAAGAGAAATCTCGGGCGAAAACGAGGCTAAGGGTGAAATCTCCACCGATAAGCCCGTTAGCGTTGCTATTGATAAATTAGCTTCCGAAATCTAATAAATTTTCAAAAAGTAAAGGAGGAAAGGGTATGGACTGTGCTGTGGCTTTTGTGGCGCTTGAGGGCGCTACTATGACCTTTGATAAGCTTTATACCTATGTTATTCCTCCCGATCTTTTAAAAAGTGCGGTTTCGGGCTGTAGGGTTATGGTGCCCTTTGGCAGAGGCAACACAAAACGGCAGGGAATAATTGTAAAGGTGGGGGAATGCGACCCTAAAGGACTTAAAAGCCTTTATTCGCTTATTGATACCACACCTATTTTGAGCGAAAATATGCTGTCTCTTTGCGAATTTTTGAAAGAGCGTACTTTTTGCACCTATTATGACGCCGTCCGTGCTATGCTTCCGGCGGGGCTTACCCACAGAATCGAAAACTACTATTCTGCAAATAAAGAGTTTGCCGATACATCTTTACTTAGTAAAGACGAGAAGGATATTTATTTATATTTATCAAATAACCTTGAAAAATCGCAAACCGATATTATTAAAATCTTCGGCATAACACCCGAATTTTTAAAGAATATGGCAGAAAAGGGCGCACTGCTTTTAAACATTGAAACCAAACAAAAAATAAAAGATGCCACCCAAAAATGTGTGGCATTGGCGGATAATTTCGACTGTGAAAGTAAACTCACACCGAGACAAAAAGAGGTTATAGACCTGCTTTGCGATGTCGGTTCGGCGTCGGTTAAAGAAATTTGCTATTTTACTGGGGTTACAACCTCGGTTATTGACGGTCTTATTAAAAAGGGAGCGGTTGTTTCCTTTAATAAACCTGTTTACCGAAGTGTGAATAAAAACACTGTTCCTAAAAAAATTGAGATTGTTTTGACCGACGAGCAGAAAAAGGCTTTTGAGGGTTTAGAGGCTTTATATGAGTCACCCGACCCCAAAACTGCTTTGCTTTACGGTGTTACCGGTTCGGGCAAAACACAGGTCTTTTTAAAACTTGTTGACAAGGCGGTAGAGGAAAATAAGGGCGTTATTGTAATGGTGCCCGAAATTTCTTTAACACCACAGCTTTTGTCGGTTTTCTCGGCTCGGTATGGAGACAAAATCGCCCTTTTCCATAGCGGACTCTCATTGGGTCAAAGAATGGACGAATACAAAAGGGTTAAAGAGGGAAAGGCTTTAATTGCCCTCGGCACCCGAAGTGCTGTCTTTGCACCTGTTAGGAATTTAGGGCTTATTATAATGGACGAGGAACAGGAGCACACCTATAAATCTGAGCAGTCACCCCGTTTTCACGCAAGGGATGTTTCGGCTTTCAGGGTAAAGCAGTCGTCTGCACTCTTATTACTCGCTTCCGCTACCCCCTCGGTTGAAACCTTTACCAAGGCAAAATCGGGTAAAATTTCGGTATTTACCCTTAAAAACCGTTACGGTAATGCCCTTTTGCCCCAGGTTGAAACGGTTGATATGACCAAAGAAATTAAGGACGGTAACAAGTCGGTTGTAAGCCGCAGACTTTATGATGCTGTATATGAAACTTTGGATAACGGAAAACAAGCAATTTTGCTTCTTAACCGGCGAGGACATAATACCTATATTTCTTGTCCCAGTTGCGGAAATGTTGCTGTTTGTCCCCACTGCAGTATCAGTCTTACATATCACTCGGCAAACAACCGAATGATGTGTCACTACTGCGGTTATTCCGAGGCGGTTTCTGAAAAATGCCCCGAATGCGGCGGCGAACACATAAAATATTCGGGTGTCGGCACCCAAAAGGCAGAGGAGGAACTAAGGGTTTTGTTCCCGAATGCTCGAATACTCCGCCTTGATGCTGACAGCACAATGGCAAAGGATTCTTACGCTAACTACCTAAAGGATTTTGGCGAGGGAAAATATGATATTCTCCTTGGCACTCAAATGGTGGCAAAGGGTCTTGATTTCCCATCGGTTACGCTTGTGGGAGTTTTGGGTGCGGACAACGCTATGTTCAGCGAGGATTTCAGAAGCTTTGAGCGTACCTTTTCACTGCTGACCCAAGTTGTTGGACGAGCAGGCAGAGGCGAGAGTGCGGGAAGAGCCATAATCCAAACCGCCGACCCTTACAGTGATTTGATACAAAAGGCTCAAAATCAGGATTATGACAGTTTTTACGGCGACGAAATTCTGAATAGAAAAATGCGTGTTTTCCCGCCTTACTGTGATATTTGTGTGGTATCGGTCAGAAGTGTAAGCCGTGAAAATGCCGAGAAAAGCATAAATCTGATTTTCGAGGAAATAAAGAAACAAATAGAAAAAAGTGATAGCGTTAAGGTTATAATTTTGGGACCCTCCCCTGCGAGTATTCCAAAGGTTAACAACCGTTACCGCTATCAGATGATTATAAAATGCAAAAATAATAAGGAGTTCAGGGCAGTTTTAAAAGAGGCGGTTGCCGTCAAGCTTGTGGCGGACAGTACTGTTTCGGTAGACTTTAACCCTGAAAGTATGTGAAAATGGCACTTAGAAATATTGTAAAATTAGGCGATGATGTTTTGCGTAAGGTTTGCAGAACACAAATGACCTTTGATGAAAAATTGTGGACTTTGCTTGACGATATGGCAGACACTATGTATAAAGCCGAGGGTGTGGGTCTTGCCGCACCTCAGATTGGCATTTTGCGAAGAATTTGCGTAATCGACATTGGCGAGGGTTTAATTGAACTTATAAACCCCGTAATTGTAAAAACCAGCGGAAAACAGGTTGGCAGTGAGGGTTGTCTTTCCCTCCCTGGTCGCTTTGAAGAGGTCCAGCGACCCTTTAAGGTAACTGTTCGTGCTCAAAACCGCAAGGGCGAGAATATTGAACTCACGGGCGAGGGCCTTTTAGCAAGGGCTTTTTGCCACGAAATAGACCATCTTGACGGAAAACTTTTTATAGATAGGATTTAATATGAAAATTGTTTTTATGGGTACGCCCGACTATGCGGCAGTAACACTTGAAAAGTTAATAAAGAGTGATAATGAAATTGCCGCTGTTTTCGCTCAGCCCGACAAAAAGGTTGGAAGAAAACAAATTTTAACCCCGCCTCCTGTAAAGGTTGTGGCAGAGGAGAATAATATCCCTGTTTTTCAACCCGAAACCTTGAGAGACGGTAAGGCACTCGAGATTTTAAAGGAAATAAACCCCGATATAATCGTGGTTGTGGCATACGGCAAAATTTTGCCCGAGGAAATCTTGAATTTGCCTAAATTCGGCTGTGTGAACGGACATGCTTCTCTCTTGCCAAAGTACCGAGGCGCATCGCCTATCCAGTGGTGTATTGTCTGCGGCGAAGAAGAGACAGGCATTACCATCCAAGTTATGGATAAGGGTATTGATACTGGTGTTATTTTGAGTCAGCAAAAAGTAGCTATTGGCGAGAATGAAACCGCCGAGGAGTTGTTTGACCGACTGAGTGTTATCAGCGCCGATTTAATGCTGGAAACAATCGAAAATATTGAAAATATAACCCCCATAAAGCAAAACGAGGCTGAGGCTACTTATGCTCCCATTATAAAAAAGGAAATGGCGCGTTTGGATTTTACAAAATCCGCAAAAGAGTTATCTTGCGCCATAAGAGGATATTACTCCTGGCCCTGTGCTTACTTTTTCCTTGAGGGAAAGAGAATTAAGGTAATTAAAAGTGAGGTAGGGGAGACCACCTCTCAAACTGCGGGAACGGTTGTCGGAAATACTGACAGTTTGGATATTGCTTGTGGTGACGGCAGAGTTTTGAAACTGCTTGTTCTTCAGCCCGAGGGTAAGGGACAAATGACCGCAAAACAAATGCTTTGCGGAAACAAAATAGAGAAAGGCTATGTTATAAATGGCTAATGCTCGTAAAACGGCCGTAAAGGTTTTGGTTAAAATTGAAAAAGAGGGCGCATATTCCAATTTAGCCGTTGCCGAAGGATTGAAAACTGCCGAACTGAACCCGCAGGACAAGGCACTTGCCACTGCGCTGATTTACGGTGTTTTGGATAGAAAAATCACCCTTGATTTCATTTTGTCAAAATTTCTTAAAACCCCCGTTTTAAAAACCGAGCCTTTTACCTTGGCGGTTTTAAGAACGGCGCTTTTTCAGATAAAATATATGGATAAAATCCCTGAAAGTGCGGCGGTTAACGAGGCTGTTAAAATTATGAAGTCCTCAAAATTCAGTCGAAATTCGGGCTTTGTGAACGGTGTTTTAAGGTCGGTTTTAAGAACTGAAATTTCGTTGCCCGAGGGTGAAAATGCCGAGGATTTAAGCGTTAAATACTCCTGCCCTTTGTGGATTGTTGAAAGTTTTCTTGAAGACTATGGCTTAGAAGACACAAAGGCACTCTTAGAGGAAAGTCTTAAGCCTGCGGGAACTGTGCTTAGAATAAACACCCAAAAAGCCGATGCCGAGATGATAAAAAAAGAACTCGGCGACACTCCTTTTACCCAAAAGGTCAATGCTATTGAGCTTGTAAAGGGAATTGATATTTCAAAAAGTCCGCTTTATAAAAAGGGGTTGGCTTATGTTCAGGATTATGCCAGTCAAAGAGCGGTGGAAACCTTGAGCCCCAAAGCAAATGACCGAGTGCTTGATATGTGCTCGGCGCCAGGCGGAAAAGCCTTTACAATGGCAAATTTAATGGAAAACAAAGGCGAAATTGTCGCTTGTGATTTATATCCCCACAGGGTTGAACTTATAGAAAAATCCGCCCGCCGTTTAGGACTCGGTATTATTAATACAAAGGTCTTAGACGCCACAAAATTTGATGAGAATTTGGGTCAGTTTGACTGCGTTCTTTGTGATGTGCCCTGTTCAGGTCTAGGCGTTATAAGAAGAAAACCCGAAATTAAATACACCAAGGCAGATGACTTTGAAGAACTTGAAAAAATTCAGTTTTCCATTGTCAAAAACGCTGTGAAATATCTTAAAAAGGGTGGAAAACTGCTTTATTCCACCTGTACCTTGCGCAAGGCAGAAAACGAAAAACTTGTAAATTCCTTAAAAAAGGAGTATAATGACCTTTGCCTTATAAGTGAAAAAACCTTTATGCCCCACAAGGACGGCGCAGACGGATTTTACTGCGCATTATTTAAAAAGGAGTGAAATCACTTTTTGGTTAAAACCGATATAAAGTCTTTAAACCTTTCAGAACTTGAAAATCTAATAACCGAAATGGGTGAGCCTCGTTTCAGAGCTTCACAGATTTTCAAGTGGCTTCAAAGCGGTGTGGAGTCCTTTGATGAAATGACCGACATTTCTTTGAAACTCAGAGAAAGGCTTAAAGAAAACTCTTACATAGCCACCCTTAAAATTTTAAGACGGCTTGTGTCTAAAATTGACGGCACAGTTAAATATCTTTATGAGTTAAACGACGGTGAGACCATTGAGTCGGTGCTTATGAAATATGAGCATGGATACAGTCTTTGTATTTCAACTCAGGTTGGTTGCCGAATGGGTTGCAGTTTTTGCGCAACGGGACTTGGCGGTCTTGTCAGAGATTTAACGGCATCAGAAATGTTAGCCCAAATCACCACCGCCCAAAAAGACCAAAATGTCAGGGTATCCAATGTGGTTATGATGGGTATGGGTGAGCCTTTGGATAATTTTGAAAGCTCGGTTAAGTTTTTAGAACTGGTTTCTCATCCAAAAGGACTGAATATTGGACTGAGACACATTTCACTTTCAACCAGCGGTGTGGTTTCGGGAATTGAGAAACTTGGAGATTACAATTTTCCAATAACCCTTTCGGTATCATTACACGCACCCTTTGACAGTATCCGTTCGGATATGATGAAGGTTAATAAAAAGTGGAATATTGATGCCCTTTTAAACGCCTGCCGTGAATATCAAAAGAAAACAACAAGGAGAATATCCTTTGAATATGCCCTTATAGACGGGGTTAATGACACTAAAGAATGCGCCGACGAATTGGCACGGAAATTAAAAGGAATAATGTGTCATATAAATTTAATACCTGTAAATCCTGTAAAGGAAAACAGTAATAAATCACCTACCAAAACGAAAATTTTAAAATTTAAAGAGTGGCTGACCGAAAAAGGACTCAATGCCACGGTAAGACGGACCTTGGGAGCGGATATTAACGCTTCTTGCGGTCAACTAAGAAGAAAAGAAGGAGGGGAAGCCTGTGATAGTTAGCGCCAAGACAGATATAGGTGTTAAAAGACACTCTAATCAGGATGAATACGCAATACTTAATCTCAATGACGGCTCGGTTTTAGCCGTTGTCTGTGACGGTATGGGCGGAGCAAATGCAGGAAACGTTGCAAGTCATATTGCCTGTCAGGTTATAACTTCATTTTTTGAGCGTTCCTTCAGACTCGGGTTGAACCCCGAGGGAGTAATGGCGTTGCTTCAAAGCGCAATACTCTCTGCCAATATTGAGGTTTTCAATATGGCATCAAAAAATGAGGAACTAAGCGGAATGGGAACAACTGTGGTTGCCGCCTTTGTTTCAAAGGATTTCACCGTTGTTTCTCACGTGGGGGACAGCAGAGCCTACATTATCGGCGATGATGTAACTCAGTTAACCCGTGACCACTCGGTTGTGCAGTCGCTGATAGAAAGCGGAAAGCTCACTCCCGAAGAGGCAATAGTTCATCCAAGACGAAATGTTATCACAAGAGCTTTGGGTATAGAACCCGATATTTTGGTTGATAGCGACGAGTATGATTTAAAGGAAAGCGATTTCTTGCTTTTGTGCTCGGACGGTCTTTCGAATTTCGTAAGCACAGACGAAATGAGCCAAATATTTAACAAAACAAAAACAGAACAAATTGCCGACGAGTTGGTGAAACTTGCCAACAAAAACGGCGGCGGGGACAATATCACCGCAGTGGTTGTTAAGAAAGGATAAATATTATGGATAAGTATGTTGGAAAACGCCTTGACGGACGTTATGAAATTCAGGAAATTATCGGCGTAGGCGGTATGGCGGTTGTTTATAAAGCATTTGATAATCAGGAAAACCGCATTGTTGCAATTAAAATTTTAAAGGATGAATTTACCTCTAACCAGGAGTTTATCCGTCGCTTCAAAAATGAGTCAAAGGCTATTGCAATGCTTTCTCACCAAAACATTGTAAATGTTTATGATGTAAGTTTTGGTGACCTTATTCAGTATATTGTAATGGAATATATTGAGGGCATAACTTTGAAGGAGTTTATTGAGCGTCAGGGCAGTCTTCGTTGGAAGGATGCAGTTCACTTCACAATTCAGATTTTAAGAGGCTTGCAACACGCTCACGATAAGGGTATTGTTCACCGTGATGTTAAACCCCAAAACATTATGGTTTTAGCAGACGGTACAATCAAGGTTACCGACTTTGGTATTGCCCGTTTCACCCGTTCCGACCAAAGAACTATTACCGACAAGGCAATAGGCTCGGTGCATTATATCAGCCCTGAACAAGCAAGGGGAGAAAAGACTGACGAGAAGTCCGATATTTATTCTGTGGGCGTTATGCTTTATGAAATGATTACGGGACAAATGCCCTTCCAGGCAGATTCTGCGGTTTCGGTTGCTATTATGCAGCTTCAAAGAGAACCTAAAAGCCCCACCGAAATTAACGGCTCTATTCCTGAGGGCTTAGAGCAAATTACCATGCACGCTATGCAAAAAACTCCCGAGAGACGTTATCAGTCCTCGGCTGAAATGCTCTGCGATTTAGATGCTTTCCGCAAGGACCCTGCCATAACCTTTGGTCATAACTATTTTGTTGATGATTCTCCCACAAGATTTGTGGGCGGTGTTGTGGAAAAAGAACCCGTGGTAGAAATGGAAGAAGAGGACGAGAAGGAAAAGTCAAGCATTATACCGATTTTGACAGGCGTTGCAGTGACACTTGTTTTGGCACTTGTTGTTCTTGGTATAATATTTATTCCTAAGTTCTTAAACGGAAGCACTGCTGAAATTGCTTGTCCTGATTTTGTCGGCAAACAGTATGAGGAAATTTTGGATAATGACGAATATGTGGCAAACTTTAAGTTTGATGACGAGTGGGACCACAGCGAAGACTATGAATACGGTTATGTTTTCGAGCAGTCTGAAAACGCAGGTGAAATGCTTAAAAAGGGCGCTAACATAACCCTTTATATCAGTATGGGTCAAAACACCAAAACTGTGCCCGATGTTATGGATAAGAGCGAATCTGCCGCTAAAACATTGCTTGAGTCGCAAGGCTTTAAAACCACCATTGTTGAAATGGAAGACGAGGAAATTGAAAAAGGCAAGGTTATCAGAACAGAGCCTCAGGTTGGCAAGGTTGTTGCGCCTAATGCTAAAATCACAATTTATGTAAGCACTGGTAAGCCCGAGAAAAAGGTTGAGGTTCCTGATGTTACAGGTATGACCGAAGAAGACGCTAAAAAGAAGCTTGAGGAAGAAAAGTTTACCGTTAATACAGAAACTGTTTTACTCGGCGCAAGTGATAAATATCAGTCTATTGGTATTGTTGCAAAACAGTCTCCTGATAATTCTGTGAAGGATGCTACAGAAGGCTCTGAGGTTACAATTTATATTTGCAACGGTTACAAAGCAGATGTTGAGGTTAGCCTTCCCGAAGATTTGAACGAAACTTGGAGACATTACAGCATTTCCTTATGGGAGAACGGAAGTAGGGTATGCACTGATACCATAGACGGCATGGCTAAAACAAGCCATGTGTTCAGGGATTTTGTAACCAAATCTGAAAAAACCGAGGTTATCGTTAAGGTTTCGGTTGACGGAAGCAACTGGTATGACTATTGCAGTATAACCGTCAATAATAAAAACGGAAAACAAACCGAACAAAAATATACTGAATACAAGGACCTTGTGAGTCAGTATGAAAATAATCAGCCAGGCAACGAAAATACAGGAGATACTGAATGACAGGAATTATTATTAAGGCTTTGTCGGGGTTTTACTATGTGAAGACCGACACCGAGATATACACCTGTAAAGCAAGGGGAAGCTTTCGCAAAAGCGGAGTTTCCCCTTTGGTTGGAGATAGGGTAGAGTTTAGCCCTATGAATGATTTTACGGGTACGGTTGAAAGCATTTTGCCCCGCAAAACACAGCTTAAAAGACCCCCTGTTGCAAATATTGACAAGCTGTTTATTTTGTCCTCCTTTGAAAATCCCGCACCGAACACATCTGTTATTGATAAACTGACTGTTTTAGCCCGTCACGCAGGTATTGAGCCTATAATTGTCTTCAATAAAAGCGATATGGGTGATTTCGGCGAGTTTGAGAGAATTTATAAAAACGCAGGGTTTAAAACCTTTGTGCTTTCGGCTTTAAAGGGCGAGGGTATAGAAGAATTAAAGGCAGAACTTAAAGACAGTATCAGCGCTTTTACAGGAAATTCGGGTGTTGGCAAATCGAGCGTTTTAAATGCCGTTTTGGGCGAGGATGTTATCGCAACGGGTGATGTAAGCCAAAAGTTGGGCCGAGGCAGACACACCACAAGGCACAGCGAAATTTATCCCTTGTCTTTTGGCGGTTTTGTTGCCGACACACCTGGGTTTTCCTCTATCGAGTCTGGTGACGATTATTCCCTTAAAGAAAACCTTGTTAACTGTTTTTGGGATTTCGATGATTTTAAAGATGACTGCCGTTTTGCTTCCTGCTCTCACACAAAGGAAAAGGACTGTGCGGTAATAAATGCGGTAGCAAACGGGGAAATCGAGGAAAGTCGTTGGCAATCTTATCTCGAAATCTATGAAGAATTAAAGGACCTTAAGGATTGGCAGAATAAAGAAAAACAACGGAACAAATAAAAAGGCTCTCCATATAATGTATTAGAGGAGGGTGCTTATGAGAAGACGATGCAATAATAACAAGTGCACAATAGCGTTGACCTTTGCAATAGGGCTTCTTGTAAGCTGTTTTTGTCCTCCCAGATTTTTAGTATCGGTACTTTGTATTTGGGTAATAATTTTAGCCCTTACCAAAAACCGATGTTAGGGGGAGTTTTTGTGAAGGTTGTTGTAATGAAAAGTCCAAAGTTTTTAGGCTCAATTCTCAGAATGATTTTTGGAATAAAAAAACAAACAGAAAATACATAAAACCCAAAGAAAAAGCCGAGACTAAATAAGGTCTCGGCTTTAAAATTTCAAAAATTTTCAAATTCCAAATATTTTTGTTGACATTTGAAGATGAGGTTGCTATAATAATATGGCTGTGTAAATGATTCATTAGCTCAGACGGTAGAGCACTTGACTTTTAATCAAGGTGTCCGGGGTTCGAATCCCCGATGGATCACCAGAAAAACCCTCGTTCTTATGAACGGGGGTTTTTCAATTAAATCCACCCTTACAGGTGGATGAAATCATCTTCGATGATGAAATCTCCTTACGGAGATGAAATCCGCCTCAACGGCGGATGGGTGGATTTGATTTCATCTGCAAAGCAGATTTCATCCAAAACTTGTTTTGGATTTCACCGTGGCACCGCCACGATTTCATATCATTGTTTTATTTTGAAAAATATGGTATAAGTTTTATCAGAGGTGGTTATTGTGGCAGAAAATAAACTTGCTGATTTATCAACTGAATTTGCAATTAAAATATTAAAACTTACCGGTGGTATAAAAGGACACTATTCTTTAAATAATCAATTAGAAAGAAGCGGAACTTCTATCGGAGCGAATATAAGAGAAGCAAAATATGCTCATAGCAAGGCAGATTTTATTTCTAAATTGCAAATTTCACTAAAAGAATGCTATGAAACAGAATATTGGCTTGAACTTATAGAAAAAGCTGAAATATTGTCTGATGAAATTATAAAACCGTTAATGCACGATTGTGGAGTTATTAGAAAAATGCTTATCGCCTCGATAAACACCGCAAAGGGGAATGCTGAAAACGGAAGTTTAAAATAAAAAACAGCACCTAACTTGTGAATTTCTAAGTCGGGTGCTGTTTTTTTGTAAATTTTATAATCTCGCCCACCTAAATTTTTATTATTCTAATTGGTTTTTTATATTTTTTTGCAAAATCTATCATAGATTTTGTGCCTTTGCTTTTCCCGTCCCAAAAACATATTACATAGTCGCATTTATTTGCCATTTCTTTGTTTCGTCTAGGACCCGCACTCTTTCCGTATTTTTCCCAATTGGCAGGATGTTTTTCAACCTTTAAACCATTTTCTTTTGCATATCTTTCTCCGATAGCATCAGCACCATTTGCACACCCTGAAAGGATAATAATATCATTTTCTTTTTGAATATTACTTAGATAATATTCAATACACACTTTTGCTACATCATAATTATTATAATTTCGGCATCCAGCTATAATGACTCTTTTAACCATAATATCACCTTATAATATTTTACTATCGTTTAATAGTAAAATCAATACTATCTTTTGATAGTACATATACTTATATGTGGGTGATGTTATGTATTATCATAGACTTAAAGATTTAAGAGAAGATAGAGATTTAGTCCAAAAAGAAATAGCGGCATATTTAAATATCGACCAAAGAGTTTACAGTAATTATGAAACGGGGAAGAGGGAAATTCCCACTCGCTTTATAGTTGCTCTTGCAAAATTTTACGGAACATCGGCAGATTATATTCTTGGTTTAACTGATAATCCAAAACCATAAAACAAACAGAAAATAATAAAAAACCGACCTTTTGGGTCGGTTTTGCTTTTTATGTATTAATCTTTATCTTTCTCAGAGTTTATGATTTCGCCTGAGTAAGCGTCAATATCATAAGAATATTCATAATCCCAGATGTCGAAAGTAATTTCCCACTGGGGTCTTTTTTCGTCTAAATCAAGGTCGGCGTCTAAATTTTTAATATCTTTTTCAGCCAATTTTGCGCTTTCCAATGCAATAGAAATTGCTTGTTCACGGGTTAGTTTTTCCTTGGGAGTGGTGGCAACGCCGCATCCGCAAAGCGACAAAACAAAGATTAAAGAAAGAGTAAGTGCTATTAGTTTTTTCATTTTCTTTCCTCCCTAAATTCTATGTTTAAATTATATATTAACCTCAAATAAAAGTCAACAGCCCCGCCGTAAAGGGCAGGGCTGTTTTGCAAATTATTCTTGTGTGAAAGCGTCTTTGCCTAAACCGCAAACGGGGCATACCCAAGTTTCGGGCACATCCTCCCAAGCGGTGCCGGGAGCAATGCCGTTATCGGGGTCGCCGATTTCGGGGTCATAAATATATCCGCAAGGACAAGCATATTTTGCCATCTTTTTCACCTCGGTTAGTCTTGTTCTTTGTTACTGTTAATAATTTCGCCTG
Organism: Acutalibacteraceae bacterium; assembly: GCA_045531045.1. Classification (GTDB taxonomy): domain Bacteria; phylum Bacillota; class Clostridia; order Oscillospirales; family Acutalibacteraceae; genus UBA737. The sequence goes on from JAZSDI010000012.1 coordinate 21,308, forward strand.
TTGAGGCGTTAATGTCATAAGAATACTCAAAGCCGTCTTTGTCAAACTCAACTTCCCACTCAGACATGCCATGTTCTCGGTCAAGGTCGGCTGTAAGGTTGATTACATCCTTTTGCTCAAACTTTGCGTGAGACAGAGCTATTTCGATTGCTTCATCTCTTGTTATAAGTTCTGCATTAGCCGAAGCATTGCCTGACACAGCACTTTGTTCGGAGTCGGTAATAAGCGGGTCGCTTAAAGCACCGCTTTGATTCTGACTCATGTTGTCTGAAACACTTGTACCACAAGCAGAAAGTGTTAAAACAAAAACAAATGTCAAAATTAAAGCTGATAGTTTTTTCATAATAATCCCTCCGCTGTTAGTTTATTTAAAAGCCGAGGGATTATTCATTTTAAATTATTAAAGTATCTGTTTAAAAGTCCCTCAAGGGCTCTTCATATTACAGCGCCGTTAATTATATTAGATATAATATCAAGCACTTTTTGGTGGCATCCGCCACAACCGGTTGAACAGTGGGTTACCTTTTGAACGCTTTCAAATGTCTTCAAAACGTCATCAAACTTGGTGTTGTTCTGAACGGCATCGGCTATATCTGCGTAACTTACCTGTTTGCAATTACAAACCATATAATTTTCTGTCATAGCGACCACCTTTTATTTAAATTATTTAAAGTATCTGTTTAATAGTCCCTCAAATGCCTTGCCGTGACGGGCTTC
>JAZSDI010000051.1:0-2166 GCA_045531045.1 Acutalibacteraceae bacterium
GAACGACATGGCTACGATCCGACTTCTGCCTAAAGATATACCCGCAGTGTCACAAAAGCAAAAGAAAACGGCGGTCAAACAAAGCTCTAAACCCTCAAGAAACGATATCGCCAAAAAAAGCGAAGCAGACCCCAAAATTCAGTTTTTACTGCTTGAAGCCGAAAAACGCCTTGGCAAAATTTTAAAGGATAATGAAACGAGAGATTTGGTTTGGCTTTATGATGACCAAGGTCTTGATATTTCGGTAATTTTACTTGTTATTCAATATGCAATATCCAAAGAAAAAGCAAATATCCGTTTTATTGAGGATGTATGTTTGAAATTAATCGATAAAGAAATTGACAATATTGCCGATGCCGACAATGAGCTTCACAAAATGGATTTGTCTGAGAAATGTTGGCAAATTGTTTCTGCAATATTCGGCATTGACAAAAGAAAACCGAGCGCCAAGGAAAGCGAAGCCGTCACTAAATGGATAGCCGAGTGGAAAATGTCAAAGGAAATGATAAGCTTGGCTTATGAAGAATGTGTAAATAAAAAATCCAAATTTTCTTTCCCTTATGTTGCAAAGGTAATTGAAGTCTGGCACGAAAAGGGTTATATGAAACCCGAGGACATTGAAAAAGCACCCAAAAAGAATGACATTGCTTTATACGATATTGACCTATACGAAAAGATGATTAATTCTAAGGACTGATAAGCTATGATAAGCCGTGAATATACATACAAAAAAGCTTTTGAAAACAAAAAAGAGGCTGTAAAAAAGAAAAAATTTGAGCGAGAGTTGTTGCTTTCTGCTTTGTATAAAAGTGAGCCGAGACTCTTAGAAATTGAAACCGAGCTTAAATCATTGGGCGCCAGACTTGCACTTTCCACTTTGGCAGGGGATAAGGCAACACTTAAAGAAATAAAAGAAAAATCCAAGCTTTTAAGTAAAGAGAAAAAGGAAATTCTCAAAAAAGGCAAAATCCCGTCTGATAAGCCCGAGTGCAGTCTTTGTGGCGATACAGGATATGTTGGCGGTAAGATTTGCGACTGCATCAAAAAAGAGGCTTCCCGTATTATGACCGAGGAGTTAAGCCGTGAAATGCCTCTTGGCGATTGTCATTTCGATAATTTTGATTTAAAGTTTTATCCCGATAAAACCGATAGTGATGGTACTAATCCCCGAAGAAGAATGACCTCAATTTTAAAGCTTTGCCGTGAATATGTTTTGAATTTCGGTGAAAACAGCGAAAACTTGCTTTTCACAGGCGGCGCAGGTGTTGGTAAAACCCATTTAACACTGGCTATCGTCGCAGGTGTTATCGAAAAAGGATATATGGCGATATACGGCTCAGCTGAGAATTTATTTTCAGCGGTTGAAAACGAAAAGTTTTTAGGCGAGGGCAGAGGCAACTATGATATGATGCTTAACTGCGACCTGCTTGTTATTGACGATTTAGGTGCCGAAATGGCAACCTCTTTCACAAAATCGGCGCTTTACAATCTTGTAAACACCCGAATTTTAAGCGGTAAACCCACTATAATCAACACAAACCTTACAATTAAGCAAATTGAGGAAATGTATTCTGCAAGAATTTCTTCCCGCCTTATCGGTCATTATAATTCGAATAAGTTCTTGGGTGTTGATATTCGTCAGCAAAAATCATTAATTGAAAAATGAGTGAAAAAATGTCTATAAAAAAGTATTTTGCGGGTGAGTATGACGTTGCCGTTATCGGCGCAGGTCATGCCGGAATTGAAGCCGCATTGGCTCCCGCCCGTTTGGGTCTTAAAACAATTATTTTTACAGTGAGTCTCGACTGGATTGGCAATATGCCCTGTAACCCCTCGATAGGAGGAACTGCTAAAGGTCATCTTGTGCGTGAGCTTGACGCTTTGGGTGGCGAAATGGGTAAAGCGGCTGATAAATATACCTTGCAAAGCCGAATGCTTAATTTAGGTAAGGGCCCCGCTGTTCATTCTTTACGTGCTCAGGTTGACCGACGAGGTTATAGCGGTTATATGAAGCACACGGTTGAACTTCAGGAAAACTTAGATGTTAAACAATGCGAAATTGTTGAGCTTTATAAGGAAAACAACCTTTGGCACTGCGTTTCCTCTTTGGGTGCAGAGTTTGTTTCAAAGGCGGTTATTATTGCAACCGGCACCTTTATGGATGGC
>JAZSDI010000030.1:0-25725 GCA_045531045.1 Acutalibacteraceae bacterium
GCCTCCAATAGTTACATATATTATACCACAAATATACTATTTTTACAATAAATCAACTTGACAAATGATATTTAGAGGAGTAATATGTGTTAGTTGAAATTATCTTTTAAGGGAGAGGATTTTTGTGGTTATTTTACTGTCAGTTTCGGTAGCCCTTTTAGCAGGTCTCATAATGACAAGGCTTTTCAAAAAAATCAAACTGCCTTCGGTTACGGCTTACCTTATCGCAGGTGTTCTAATAGGTCCTTACTGCATCGGTAATTTAGGACTGAACGGCTTGGGATTTACCTCAAGCAATGCAGTTCACAGCCTTTCGCTCATTTCTGAGGTTGCTCTCGGCTTCATTGCCTTTTCAATCGGTAACGAATTTCGTTTAGACGAGCTTAAAAAAACAGGAAAACAAGCCCTTGTAATCGGTATTCTTCAGGCTTTGGTTGCAACACTGTTTGTTGATGTGGCTTTAATTGCTCTATGCAAATTTATGCCAGGTGTAATCTCTGTTCCTCAGGCAATAACCTTGGGTGCTATTGCTACCGCTACTGCTCCTGCCGCTACCTTAATGGTTGTAAGGCAGTATAAGGCGCACGGTCCTTTAACCAAACTCCTTTTGCCCATAGTTGCTCTTGATGATGCTGTCGGCTTGGTTGTTTTCGCAGTTTCCTTCGGTATTGCTAAAACAATGGTAAGCGGAAACTTTGATTTGGTTTCAATTATTTTAACCCCAATAATCGAAATTGCTTGTTCCTTATTGTTGGGTGCTTTGATGGGCTGGGTTTTAACCCAGTTAGAAAAACTCTTTAACTCCAACACAAACCGTTTAAATCTTACTATCGGTATTGTGCTTTTAACAGCTTCCCTTTCTATGATGAAATTTGAGTTTGGCGGAATACATATTCAGTTCTCATCTCTTTTAACCTGTATGATGTTAGGTACAGTTTTTTGCAATATATGTTCCCTTTCCCACGACCTTATGGGTGCGGCAGACAAGTGGACCTCTCCCATATTCGCCCTCTTCTTTGTTATAAGCGGTTCAGAGCTTGAGCTTAGTGTTTTCACAGCGGCATCTGTTGTTGTAATCGGTATTATATATATTGTTTTCCGTTCTTTGGGAAAATATATCGGCACATTTATAAGTGCAAAGGCAACCAAATGCTCACCCGCAATTTGCAAGTATTTGGGTATCACACTTCTGCCTCAGGCAGGTGTTGCTTTGGGAATGTGTACCCTTGCAATGCAACTTGGAGAACAGGGAAATCTTATTAAAAATATAACCCTTTTTGCTGTGCTTATTTATGAATTGTTTGGTCCTGTATTCACCCGTATGGCACTTACCGCTGCTGGCGAAATCAAGCCCATTTCTGATGAGGTTAAAAACCGTAGAAGCACCAAACTTGCAGCTGTGCAAAATAAGGAAAATTAAATATTTCAAAACCCAAATTTGCTATTGACAAATTTGGGTTTTATGTTATAATAGATTTTGCTCGTTTGGGGCATTAGCTCAGTTGGTTAGAGCAACCGGCTCATAACCGGTTGGTCCGCGGTTCGAGTCCGTGATGCCCCACCAAACGCAGCGCGGCGTGGCGCCGCAGCCATTTCGGTTAGTCTGTGCCTGTCTAAATTTTTTATATACATCTAAATTTATCTTAATTCTAATATAGGGGTATGGTGTCAATGGTAGCACACCGGTCTCCAAAACCGTTTGTGAGGGTTCGAGTCCTTCTACCCCTGCCAGAAATAATAGCTCATCCGTAAGGATGGGCTGTTATTTTTTGTTATATAAATGAAGGACTCGAACACCACGTCCCAAATTCAGCACCAAAGGGGTTGGATTTGGATAAAAACAGTCCGGTGTACTGTTTTTTAGTCGTCTAAACAAACGGAGTTTGTGCGAAAAAAGTCCTTCTACCCCTGCCAAAAAATAAGACAGTCTTCGGACTGTCTTATTTTTATTCAAGCCGAAGGCCTGATATGTAATCTCCGTTAGGAGTATGTAATCAGTTCGCTGTGCGAACTGTATGTCATCAAGGAGTAAGCCTTGCATCTCGTTGGCTTCGGCTTGATTACATACGCAACTTTCGTTGCAATTACATACAACACTTCGTGTTGATTACATTCACACCTTAGGTGTGATTTTATTTAAAAGACTCGAACACGGCATAATAAACCCCCGCATATCATTTAAGATACACGGGGTTTCCTTTTAACCATCCTTTAATTCTTTAACGCTTCTTTGACTGATTACAGGGGTTTCGATATACTCGATAATTTCGTCTAAATTATCCGAAATAAAATAGAGTTCTTTACATTTATCCTTAATAAACATTTTCTCTATCGAAGCCTTAATAAGTGTCTCTGTCTCGGTATAATATCCGAACTGGTCATATAAAGCTATGGGTTTATTATGACGGCAAAGCTGTTTTAGTGTTAGAATTTCAAAAAATTCCTCTAAAGTACCAATACCACCGGGGGTAACGATAAATGCGTCTGCCATATCCTCCATAATAAGTTTGCGTTCACGCATAGTTTCGGGAGTAATGAGTTCGTCGCAAATATCACATATTTCCTCAACCTCTTCACGCACAAAAAAGCGAGGGATAACACCCACAATGTGAGCACCGCCCTTTCTAAAACCACGGGCCGCTGCTCCCATAAGACCGTTGCCGCCGCCACCAAAAACTAAATTATGGTCTCTGTCCGCCAAAATTTTTCCCATTTTCTCGGTTTCTTCAACATACTTTTTATCAATATTAGTACTTGCCGAGCCATAAACACAAATTCGCATAACATACCTCCGATATGCCTTTTAGTATATTGTATCATAAACTCACAAAAAAAGCACTAAATTTTAAAAATTATTTGTTTTTATCCTCATCTATCATATCATAAAGGCTTTCGATAACATTACTAAGTGTGCCGATTTCGTCAATCAGCCCCACCTTTACCGCCTTTTCGCCCGATATTACCGAGCCCACATCAGTTACCATTTCCTTTGTATTCATCATAAGCTCGGTAAATTTTTCTGCTGTTACATTAGAATGTTCCACAACAAAGTCGGTAATTCTCGCCTGCATTCTTGCAAAATGATTCATCATTCTGGGAACACCAATCATAAGCCCGTTTGAACGGACAGGGTGCACCGTCATTGTGGCAGACGGGGCAATAAAGGATTTCTTTGCCGAAACCGCCAAAGGCACACCTATTGAGTGTCCGCCACCCAAAACAAAGGAAACGGTGGGTTTTTTCATACCCGAAATAAGCTCGGCAATGGCAAGTCCTGCCTCAACATCACCGCCAACAGTATTTAAAATAATCAAAAGTCCCTCAATATCCTGACTCTCCTCAATGGAGACGAGCTGAGGTATCACATGCTCGTATTTTGTGGTTTTGCTTTGCTCGGGCAGAACATTATGACCCTCAATTTCGCCTATAATGGTAAGGCAGAAAATTTTATGTCTGCCGTCCCCCGATTCAAGACTTCCCATCTTTTCAATTTTTTCAATAACAGTGTCTTCATTCTTTTTCTCGTTTTCCAAAATAATCCCTCCGAGAATATTTTTGCTTATATTCGCCATAAAATACATTATACTTTGGTCGACTTGACACTTTATGATTAGTATAGTAAAATACAATCATAACCATCATTATATAAACGGAGTTTTTTAATGAGCAAAAACAAATATAATACCCTCCTATCCAACACATTGCTAATAAGTATGGGTACCTTCGGCTCAAAAATTTTAGTTTTCCTTATGGTGAGGTTCTACACAGGCTACCTTACCCGTTCGGATTATTCGACCGCCGACCTTATCACCCAAACCGCCAATCTGCTTTTCCCGATTATTTCGGTTGGAATTGCGGACGGTGTTTTTCGCTTTGTTATGGATAGCGAGAGTGATAAAAAAAGCGTACTTAGTCTCGGATTTTGGTGCATAACCTTAGGCTCGCTTGCCTTTGTGGGCATTGTTCCATTGTTAAATCTTGTCGCTGACTTTAAAGGTTATGTATGGCTGATTGTGGTTTACACATTGGCTTCCTGCTACCATTCCCTTTGCGTTTCATATTTAAGAGGTGTTGGCAAAACCGCCCTCTTTGCTTTGCAAGGAATTATAAACACCTCCCTTGTAATAATTTTAAATATTCTGTTCTTGGCTGTGTTTAACCTTGGAATTACAGGATATGTTCTATCGGTTGTTTTGGCAGACACTTTAAGCACTCTTTTCTTAGTGATTAAAGAAAAAATGTGGAGAGATTTCACCCTCCACCCCAAAAAGGGCATATTAAAGCCTATGCTTAAATACAGTATTCCGCTGATTCCAACTACTATTTTTTGGTGGATAACAAGCGTTTCCAACCGCTATATGGTTAACGAGATTATCGGAAGCGATGCTAACGGACTTTATACCGTGGCATATAAGCTTCCCACAATTTTAACCCTTGTTTCCTCAATGTTTATGCAAGCGTGGCAGTATTCCGCCGTTGTTGAGGATGAGGGAGACCGAGAAGAACACGCAAAATTCTTCGGCCTTGTCTGGACCTCTTTCCAAGCGGTTATGTTCTTGGCGGCATCGGGCGTTATTGCCTTTACAAAGCCTATTATGAGAATTTTAACCGACCCCGATTTTTATGATTCATGGAAATATGTTCCGCTTTTGTCGGTTGCAATGGTCTTTACCGCTTTTGCTTCCTTTATGGGAACGGTTTACACCCTCAACAAAAAAAGTGTTATGTCTTTCCTCACTGCCCTTATCGGTGCGAGTAGCAATATAATTTTAAATTTGGCATTAATCCCCGCTATCGGCGTTCAGGGTGCCGCTATTGCTACTGTTGGCAGTTACCTGCTTGTGTTTATTGTTCGTTGCGTTAGCGTCAAAAGGTATATCCCCTTTAATTTCCGCAGTTTGCACCTTGTTTTAAACACCTTGATATTATTTATTCAGGTTGCGGCAATACTTTACGAATTGCCATATTGGATTTTAATTGAGGCTGTTTGCCTTATTTCAATGTTAGCGCTTAACATTAAATTCCTTTGGGGATTTATTCAAAAGGTTTTAAGAATGTTTGCAAAATAAAAAAGAGCCGAAAGGCTCTTTTTTTAATGGTGATGATGGTGATGATGGTGATGCTCTTCGTGAGCAGGACAGCAAACTGTATCGTGGCAATGCTCATCTGCCGTTTCAATTTCAACAGTGGTGTGATTAATTCCAAAGTGTTCTAATGTGTGTTTAACCTTGTGCTTTATTTCCTTAAAATCACCGTCAGTTACAATATGCAATGTAGCAACAGAGTTTATAGAATCAAGTGAACTTATATGAATATGATGAGCGTCAAGAACACCGTCAATTTCTAAAAGGTGTTCTTTTATTTTTTCAATGTCTGCTGTTTTGGGTGTTTTAAGGGTGAAAATATCAAGCACCTCTAAAAGATTCTTGATGGCATTTATAAGAATAAATACCGCAACTGCAATAGACAAAATGGGGTCTAAAACCGAAATATCGGTAAATTTCATAACGATAGCGCCGATAAGTACAACCGCCCAACCCAAAACATCCTCAAGCATATGAAGATTAACAGCTTTTTCGTTAAGACTGTGTCCCGAATGGGTGACAAATGCGGCGGCAAAATTCACAATAACGCCAATTATGGCAAATATTATCATTCCGCTGTAATTAATTTCCACAGGATTTAAAATTCTTTTAAGAGAACTTATAATCACCAAAACCGAGCCCACAAGCAATATAACAGTGGTTATAACACTGCCTAAAACCGAATAACGGATATATCCGTATGTATGGCTGCTATCAGGCTTCTTTGTGCTTTTCTTTTCTAAAAGAACTGCTAAGCCAATGCTCAAGGAATCTCCGAAATCGTGAAGCGAATCGGATAAAATTGCAACGCTTCCTGTCAAAATTCCGCCAACCAACTCAAAAACCGAGAAGAATAAATTCAGCAAAAATGCAATTAGGATATTCTTTTTCATTTTTATACCTCTTGTTTAAAAAAAGGTTGTTCCTTTTTGGAACAACCTTAAGTTTTATCTTAAACCAATATAAGGTCCTGGGTTAACCTTAACACCGCCCACAATTACTTCAAAGTGGAGGTGGTTGCCTGTAGACCAGCCTGTGCTTCCCACAGTTGCAATCATATCACCCTGAGCCACTGTAGCGCCCTTAGTAACGCAAAGTGCATTAGCGTGAGCGTAACGGGTCTTCATTCCGTTAGCGTGTTCAATTACAACGCTGTAGCCATAGTCGCCGTCCCAACCTGAATAAATAACCTTACCAGCACCTGCGGCAAAAATAGGAGTTCCTCTGTCAGCCGCAAGGTCAATACCCTTGTGGTTTCTGCCGTCGCCATAATAAGCCGATACTCTGTATCTGCCCGAAGAAATGGGGCAAATGAAACCTGCAGACTGAATATTTGCTTTAGTGGTTGCGCTGATATAATTTGTGCCTGTGCCAACAGTTACAACTCTTGTTACCTGCTCTTTAATTACTTTGCTTTCAAGCACAGTGCTCTCAACAGTTTCTCCGTTAACCTTAACGATTTTTTCGGTTTTTTCGGTAATTCCGTTTTCACCTTCAACGGTTACTAAAGAATAACCTCTGGATTTTTTAGGGTCGGCAATGTTTTTGGTTTCAAAAGGTATCTCAACCTTGCTGGTTACTACCGATACAGTTTCAACATTTAAACCATCAACAATGAATTTAGCAGTTTCAAAATCTACAAGGTCGGTTTTAAGGAAATAACCTTTTTCAACCTTTACATCGTCCATAAATTTAACTTCGTTCTTGGCGCCCTTAACAGCGTATGCGTTAAGACGGGCATCAACCAAAGCAGAAATTTCTTTATCACTGTTGCAGAAAAGAACTTCGCCATTTACCAAAAGTGCGGTAGCTTCTACCAAATCATCATTATTGTCAACAATAGCATCAACAATTTCTTGAGTAGAGCTTAGCCTGTCCTTAACAGTAAGGGTTAAACCGAATCTAGGAGAGATTGAAGCTTTTTTAGCCTTTTTCTCATCTAGGTTATTGAGAACTATTGCGTCAGCCTCATCATAATCAGCCTGACTTGATACTACAGCGATAACCTCATCTGAGTATTTAACGGTATAACCAACTGTAACACCCGAAGCAATAACGGTGAGTACAGCAGAAAGAACTGCCAAGGCTATACAAGAAACATATCTGAATATTCTGTTGTTTTTTATGAATTTGTTTGCATTATTAAGGAATTCCTCAAATTTCAAATTCGTAAAAATAACAGTCACCATCCTTTGAAAAAATTACATTTTGTAACAACTACAAGAGTAAGTATAACAAAAAGGTTACAAAATTGCAACCTTTTTCTTAAAAATTGTTACATTTTGTGTTAAATACCTAATTTTAGAAAGGTTAGAGACGGATTTTATAGCATTTGCACAACTACACATATATATAATATGGACAAGAGGCAAATAAAGTTTAAATTTTAAAAGTTTTTATTGACATTAACCCCCTACTTGAGGTATAATGTTTGTTGTTTGTCGAAACGATTTTTAGCGTTTCGAAACGCCACTTTTCAAGTGGCGTTGGAAAAATTGAATTTTAAAATTCAATTTTGCACAACACTCATTGCAATGGATATGGACAAATTTCAAAAGAAATTTGTTACAAAATCAAAGATTTTGTGTCGAAACAAGAATGTTTCGACTGACCATAACCATTATAATCTATAGTCGATAGGGTATGCCGAAAGGCTTACCGCAATCTCACATTAAGGAGGGTTTCAGATGAAAAGAACATATCAACCTAAAAAGCTTCACCGCAAGAAGGAGCACGGTTTCTTAAAAAGAATGGCAACTGCTAACGGACGCAAGGTACTTGCTCGCCGCAGAGCTAAAGGCAGAAAACAGTTGACCTACTAAAAAGCCACTGTTGTGGCTTTTCATTTTATTATGATGAAAATTACCAAAATAAAAGAAAACTTTATCTTTCGCCGAGCATATAAAAAAGCCAAAACTTTTGTTGGCCCTTATGCGGTTATTTATATAATGAAAAACCGCAATTTAGGTGTAAGGCTCGGAATCACAACCGGAAAGAAAATTGGTAAGGCGGTTTGCCGTAACCGTGCAAGAAGGATTATAACCGCCGCTTTCAGAGAGTGTTTGCCCCATATTGAAGGCAACCTCGATTTTGTTATCGTAGCAAGAACACGCATTTTAACAGTCAAGAGTACTGTTGTTAAAGATTCGTTCGTAAAACTGCTCAAACAGGCAGAGGTCTACTCGGAGTAATTTATAATGAGTAAATTTTTAATCGGTTTAATCAAGTTCTACAGAAAATGTATTTCACCCTTAAAGCTACCCTGTTGCAGATTTACCCCCACCTGTTCTCAATATGCTATTGAGGCTATTACCATCCACGGTGCCTTCAAGGGCACAATGCTTGCAATTTGGCGAGTTTTGCGTTGCAACCCCTTTTGTAAAGGCGGTTTCGACCCCGTTCCCGAAAATAAGAAAACAGAGTTAAAAATTACCGACAAGGACGGTGTATAAATTGTTCGATATTCCCTTTATAAACAAACCCCTTGGTTGGGTTTTGGAATTTATCGCAAACCTTATGGGCGGTAACTTTGCCGCTTCCATCTTTTTATTCACATTGCTTATAAACCTTGCGCTTATCCCCTTAAGCATTAAAAGTCAAAAGTCTTCGGTTCAGCAAACCCGCATTAAACCTAAGCTTGACGATTTGAAAAAGCGCTACGGTAACGACAAGCAAAAGTATTCTGCCGCAATGCAGAAGCTTTATCAAGAAGAAAATGTTTCAATGTCAGGCGGATGCTTGCCCATGATTTTGAGACTTGTTTTAATGATGTCTATTTACTGGATTATCATGTCACCTCTCACCTATTTAATGGGTGTTGATAAAGGCATCATCGCAGATGCTACTGCCGCTTTTAAAGAGGCTTTCCCCAAGGGTCAGTTAACACAGCTTAATATGATTGCTGAAATAAACAACCCTGCCTTTACCTTTAAAGGAATAGAGACAGTCAGAGAGGCAATCGGCACCATCAATTTCGACTTTATCGGCATTGATTTGACCGAAAAACCCGTTTTCAGCTTTGATATCTTCCACGATTTCAAGGTTATTTGGTTTATGCCTATAATTGCTTTTGCAGCGCAGATTTTAACAAGCCTTATTTCAATGCAGATGCAAAAGAAAATCAACCCCGACGCTCCAAGTATGACCGGTATGTTACTTACAATGCCTTTGATTTCATTGTTTATCGGTTTCTCACTCCCCGGCGGTGTTACATTCTACTGGGCTTGTTCATCACTCATCGGCGGTCTTATTCAAACCGCAATTCAGTATTTCTACGGACCACACAAAATGCTTGCAAAAGAGCGTGTTAAGGAACTCGCTAAACAGGCTGAGTTTGAAGAGGGTCAAATTAAGAAATTAGGTTAATTAGTAATATAAGGAGGATTTGCCTTGATTAAGGAAGCAAAAGGCTTCGGTGCTACCATTGAAGAAGCCAAAGAAAATGCTATTTTAAATTTAGGCGCATCAGATTTTGACGATGTTCAGTTTGATGTTATTTTGATGCCTAAGAAAAAGATGTTAGGTATCTTCGGCGGAAACGACGCTGAGGTTAGAGCATATATTGAAATCCCTGACAAAAAGGTTGAAAAGAAAAAGGCTCCTAAAAAGAGCGAAAACAAAGAAAAAAACAAACCCGCAAAGACTGAGGTTAAACCCCAACCCAAAAAGGTTACCGTTACTCCTGAATTCGGTGAGAGTGTAAGCGAAAGTGAAATTGCTGCAGATTCAGTTCCTGGCAAGGCTATCGCATACATCAGAACTATACTAGCAAATATGGGATTAGAGGGTGTTGAAATTACCGTTGCAAGTCGTGAAAACGCTTCGCTTATCAACTTAAACGGTGAAGATTTAAGCGTACTTATCGGTCGCAGAGGCGAAACTTTGGACGCTTTGCAATATATCACAGGTCTTGTTGCAAATAACGGCGGCGGTCATTATAAGATTTCTCTTAACATTGGCGGCTACCGTGAAAAGCGTGAGGAAACTCTTGTTCAGTTGGCAAACCGCCTTGCTGCGCAAGCTTTAAATGCAGGTAAATGCCGCACTTTAGAGCCTATGAATCCTTATGAGCGCAAAATTATTCACACTGCAGTTCAAAATATTGAGGGTGTGCATTCAGGCTCCTTCGGCGAAGGTGCTGAGCGCCGTGTTGTTATCGCACCTGAGGGTGTTGAGCTTAAACCCCGTATGATGAGAAACGGCAGAAACGACCGCAGAGGCAGAGGAAACAGACGCTCCGCTCCTAAATCAAACACAGTAGCTTCTACTCCCACAAGAGAGCCCAAGCGTGATAGCGATATTCCCCTTTACGGTAAAATAAACTAAACTTTAAGGCGCTGGCTTCAGCGCCTTTTTTCTTGAAAACTGGAGGTGGAAATATGAAAAATAAAAATGTTTCGATAACCTTTACCGCTCTTTTTACAGCGATCATTTGTGTTACTGCCCAAATTTCATTTGCCACCCCGACAGTTCCAATCACCTTGCAGATTTTAGGTGTTTGCCTTTGTGGTTACACTCTTTCCATAAAGCAATCCTTGGCGGCGGTTGTCACATATCTTTTAATGGGCGCTGTGGGTCTTCCCGTTTTCTCTAATTTCAGAGGCTCGGTTCAAATTCTTTTGGGTCCTGCTGGCGGATTCTTGTTTGGATTTATTATACTTGCCTTTTTTTGTTCTCTTGCAAAAAGTTGCAAAACCACTCTTTTTAAAATTATCTTGAGCGGTGTTGGACTTTTAATTTGTCATATTGTTGGAGTTTTGCAGTATAGCATTGTTACAGGAAACGGAATTCGGGTTTCGTTTCTCAGTTCATCACTTCCCTTTATTTTAAAGGACACCGCCTTAGTTTTGGTTTCATATTATATGTCAAAACTTATCGTAAAAAGGCTAAAAACCTTTAAGTTTTAAAATTTAAAAGCCATTATACAATAAATTTTATGCAAAACATAAAATTTAATATTTTTTCAAAAAAGGGGTTGCAAAGACAACTCTTTTAGTGTATAATACTAATACAGTAAAATTGAATATCGCGGGGTGGAGCAGCTGGTAGCTCGTCGGGCTCATAACCCGAAGGTCGTTGGTTCAAATCCGGCCCCCGCAACCAAAAAAGACTTTGCTTTAAGCAAGGTCTTTTCTTTTTTATAAAAATTCTCCACCAAGGGTTTCGAAGGTAGTGAAGAAACTGTACTATTTATGGATTATTAACATTTCGAAAAGAGCGCTCACCTTTTTGACGAGTGCTCTTTTTTGTGGAAATAAATTTCGGACTACCCCCAATAAATAAAAAATCCCAAGTCATAAGACTTGGGATTTTTATTGTTCACTTTAAAATTAACAAATTAAATTATTACGCAATTTTTTTGTGTTCCGTTGGTGGAACATGCTAACTTCATAACAAAGTCAGCATCCACATTCACAACAACAGTTGAAAGTTGAGAACTGCCCACACCTGCATCAAAAACAGCATTTGCGAATGCGCCCATAGCGCCACTACTTTCGTTAATGGTTTTCAAAACATCGGACGCTGCCATGGTTGCTTTGCTTTGTGTACGATAAGTAATACGGTATTGACCTGCATTTAAAGGCACAAAAAACTGATTAGGTGTCTTTTTAGTAAAGGTCAACTCAATAGTTTCTTTACCACCAAAACCACACTCAATATCGAGCCATCCGCACTTACCGTCATCCAAAAGCGCTCCGTTGTAAATATATTCTACCGATATGTAAGGACTGTCCTTTGGGGCAACAGTTGGGAAATTCGTTGGTTTTTTGGATTTGTTTGCAATTTTCTTAATAATTGTGATGGGGATAATAACCAGGATAGCTAAAGCGATAATTGCGACTGCCATAACGAGTATTTTTCTCAGTTCAAAACTAATTCCAACCATTTATTCTCCTCCAAATATTAATTTGTTATAAATACAGCTTTATTTTAACACGATTAATTCATTTAAGCAAGTTAAAAAACTGAATTTGATTTTTATTTTTCAACTTTAATTTCTTTAATAAAATTATTCGCATCCTTAATGAAACTTGCCGTAATCAGAATCATAACAATTCCTATCGGGAAAGCGGCAATAATACTTACCGACTGCAAATTACTCATAGAACTTTCTGAGAAAATCAAAGCGATAGGTAATACAATTAGCAATACACACCACATAAATTGAATCCATTTAGAGGGTGATTCGTTCTCGCCTAATTTTTTGTAACTGTAACAAGAAGCAATAAGTGCTATAGAGTCAAATGAAGTTGCATAGAAGAGCATCATTGTTATAAGCACAACTGCCAAAACAAGCGGAGCGGCAGGTAATGTGTCAATAATTTTAACTATTACTTCATATAAATCCCCTGTTTTTTCGTAGATTGAAATAAAGTCTACCGCACCCGAAACCTGTTTACCAAGTGAATAATTTCCAAGAATAATAAAGCTTAAAATGGTTGAGCCAACACCGAAACCGTAACCGCCCAAAATTGTTTGGCGGATAGTTCTGCCCTTTGAAATATTTCCAATAAAGAAGGGGGCTGCAACACACCATACCATCCAATATGCCCAGTAGAAAATAGTCCAGTTCTGAGGGAAAGAAGTGGTACGACCAGGGTCTGTATAAGTGGATAATTCAAAGAAATTTTGAATCATTGTGCCGATAGAGGTGATACCGGTTTCAATTATATATTTAGTCTCACCGCTAAAAAGAAGTACAAACGCAAGTAAACCAAAGAACAACCACACACAGCTGTTTGCAAGGAAGCTTATTCCCTTAAAGCCTTTTAACAATGAATAGGTATACACAACACAGGTAACCAACAAAATTACGATTGTAACGATGGTTGTGTTGAGCTGAATTCCAAAAAGTTCGTTAATTATACGAGCCATAAGGGGTGTTGCAAGGCTAAAGGTTGTTGCAGTTCCTGCAAGCAGAGCAAAAACTGCAAGTAAATCTATAATTCTGCCCAAAACACCGTCGGTATGTTTGCCTAAAATAGGACGGCAGGCTTCTGAATACTTTTGTCTCTCCCTCTTTCGAACATGAAGCATAAATCCAAAAGCAACAGCCAACACAAGATAAAAGCCCCAAGGAATTAAACTCCAGTGGAAAATCGGGTATACACTCGCCCATTCCTGAATACTGCCAAGCTCTGCAATATGAGGGTCGGTAGCGTATAAAATCCATTCTGAGAAAGAATAGAACAAAATGTCAGCCGCAAGACCTGCGGTAAACATCATAGAACCCCAGGCAAAGAAAGAATACTTGGGCTTTTCATTTTGACCGCCCAAAACGATTTTACCGTATTTGGAACATGCAATAAACATAGAGGCAAAGAAAATTCCTAAGCCAATTATCAAATAATAGGAACCCATTGTGTCGCCCAAGAAGAAACGCACTTGGTTAATTACATTATTTGACTGTTCGGGTAAAAAGAAAAACAACAGACTTAAACCAACAATAATGCAAAGTGGCACCAAGGTTATCATCCAGTCGATTTTTCCACGTGTTTTAACGGTTTGTTCTTTATTCATTACACTGACCTCCAAAATTTTCATAGTTCTTATCTATTTTCACGAGTTCGTCAAACCCGTCTATTTCCACAATATCATCATAAGTCATAGGACGAATTCCAAGTTCATACTCATCGGGATAGCAGAAAAGCGCCACATCATCCCAATAAATCTGACGGTTTTTCTTTTCCTCAAACTGGGTTTCAAGATGTTTTTTAAGTTTAACACCGTCTTCTGCAGACCAACGGGAAATGCTGTAAAGCTGCCAACCGCCCTTGCCGCCTGTGCGGCTACAACTTTGAACAACCCCATCTTTAACATCAAGCAACCACTCGTCTGTTTCACCGTCGGTCCAGACAGCATTGTAACCCGAGCGTTCAAATTCAGGGCTTAAAATTTTATCATTATAGATAATCTGGTCGCCGTCAAGAATAATTGCGTTTTGAATTTTATCCCTTACTGCATAAAGGGATGAGATGTTATTGCATGTTTCAAAATAAGGATTTTCTACCAAAGTAAGTCCTTTATATTGCTTCTCTAAAGGTTTAAATTGTTCTTTTAAATAGCCTACCACAACATATATCTCAAAAATTCCGTTTTTGTGAAGCGCTTTTATAACAGTATCTATCATCCGTTCGCCGTTTACTGAAATAAGAGGCTTTGGCACCGAAAGAGTGACGGGTTTCATACGGTTACCCATACCCGCCGCCATAATAATAGCTCTCTCTACCTTATGCAAATAAATCACCGCCTGTTCGTGTTCACGAAAACGATTATAATAACTTTCGTGAACTTTTAACTATATTATACCATATTTAAACAATTTGTCAATATAAAAAAAGAAAGGGTTGCGGCACCTATAAAAGTGCCGCAACCCCGGGATTAAATACTATTTAATTTTATTATTACTTAATAGAAATAGCCATAAGTGTCAAAATAGTAACTTGCACCGCCAATTATATGTGTACCGGTAAGCAGATAGCCTTGTGAATCCACATAGTACCATTTGTTACCAACCCAATCAACGTCTAATAAGTACCAACCGCCTGTAATCTGAGCACCGTTTTTGCCAACTAAGATATATCTGTCAGCATCATAATCATAAGCGATGGTATCGGTCATCATCTCACCATTATAACCGAAAACATATTTCACGCCGCCGATAGAAATGATATCATCTCTAACCAATTCGCCGTTATGTACATAGTACCACTCATCGTCAGCATAATACCAACCGTCGGTTGTTACTTCGCCGAGACAAGCACCGCCCGATGCAAAGTTATATAATTTTTCATCTATAACCTTGTAGCCTGTTGCAATACCGATTGAGTATTTCTGGACTATACCGTTATCATCATATTCTGCTTTTGTATAGCTATAATACTTAGTTCCATCAACAACAAACCAACCTGCTGCAGCTTGGTTTTCGGTTGTGAAATAGCACCAACGACCGTCAATCATCTGCCAACCTGTGTAGTCGATAATAGCGCCGTTTGCACCGCAGTAATATCCGTCTAAGCTAAAGGTATTAGCATACATAAAGCCATCCCAGCCAAAGGAATACCAAACGCCGTCTATATTTAATGTGTCGTAAACAGGATGACCGCCATAATAATACTTCCAACCTTCTTTTGTACCTTCTAAATAATTTTCATAGAGATAGTGCCAACCATTAGAATACTCTGGTTCCTCGGTTTCGGCAACTTCGCCAAGCCATACACCATTTTCAGCAAATTTATGATCTTTGCCGTCTATATAGTATGTGTCGTCATAAACCATCCAAACATAGTCGAAGTAATACCAAGCAGAACCGGACTGTAACCATTCATCTCTGCAAAGAGAACCGTCAGCTTTTGCATATAACCATTCGCCATTAGCAGCCTGAACCCAACCGTTTCTCGCATAAACGCCGTTGTCATAGAAATAGTAATATTTTCCGTCTATTTCACGATATCCACCGCAGTACATTTCAGGGTATAAATAGTAATCTCCTAACCAACCTGTGTAAAGTTCGCCGTTTTGAACATAGTAATAATTACCGGCCCCGTTATCGTTAATAAGATTCCAACCTTCTACATAAGACTGAATGTTATTAACTGCGCCCGAAGCATCGGTTGTAATTATTTCGTTGTCATAAACAAATGCGCCGATTACTAATTTATAATTGTAGAAATAATAATATTGGCCGTTAATTCGATTTAAGCCACCGTAAAGCCAGCCATTATTATATTCTTCTGTATAATACCAGTCGCCGTCTACCAAAAGCCAACCGTCGGTATGCATTGAACCGTCAGCCTTATAATAACGGCTATTATAAATCTTGTTAGCAATCATTTTGCCTTGATAATCAAATCCGTAATATTTATCACCGATTTGGTAATCATAATCATCATGGCAGAAATATCCGTAATCAAGGTAATAATAATTATCGTTGTCATAATACCAACCGGTAGGATCGGTGCTCTTTGCAATTACAACGCCGCTGTCATTTACAAGATAACCAGCATCTCCGTAATATTTGATTCCTGCCTGAGCGAGATTACCTGATGGTTCAAAGTAGTATGTAGTGCCACCAATGTTTTGAGGTCCTGTATACAAATGACCCGAAGCGTCAGCATAATACCAGCAATGTCCTGCATCAATCCAACCGCCCGCCTGCATTACGCCGTCTTGGTCAAAGTAATACATCTCACCGTCGATTTCGTATGTATCGTCAGCAAACATATTATAGCTGAAATAATACCAATCGCCATTAATTTGACGCCAACCGAAAGCAGGCACATTGTTTTCTAAATACAATGTAGTATATCCATTATAACGATAAAAACCGTTACCTGCTACCTCAATATATCTTCCGTCAGAGAAGAAGTAATAACATTTATTGTCCCCAAATATTGTGGTGTTAACAGCCATAGTAGGTTGGAAGTAATACCATGTATCTCCTACAAGATACCAACCTTCTACTAAAACACCGTTTTCAACAAATACCCAACCGTCAGCAAGGTCAGCCCAACCGGGTGTTCTGTTAATAGTACCGTCTGCGTTTATTGCATAACCATTATAATAACCGTCAGCGTCCTCAAAATAATTCCAGGTTGCTTCGTTATACAAACAGCCTTCATAATTGAAAGCGTATTCTGTGCCTTCAATGTTAACTATACAGTCATAATAATAGCTACCGTATTGGAAATACATCCAGTCTCCGTCGGGAGTTTTAAACCAACCGTCGTCAATTTTAGTACCTGCGCCGTTATCACCAAACCAATAATAGCAACCGTATTCAGGCACATAACGTCTTGCATTGGTGAGCATTTCGCCTTCCCAATCGAAATAGTATACTGTATCGCCGACAGTATAAGCTCTATCTTCTACAAGGTAACCGTTCTCATCAAAATAATACCATTCATTACCCTCTTGACGCCATGCATTGCAAAGTAATGAGCCACCGTCAGTAGCATAATAGGTACCATCACGGTATACATATCCGTTTTCTCTTAGAGCGCCGTTCCAGTCAAAGTAATATTTATTTTGACCTATGGTATATATGCCGCCTTCGAAACGGGAACCGTCTTGCACATAGTACCAATCACCTTCATGCTCAATCCATCCGTCATAAATCGGGTGACCGCCAGCGTCTATATAACAATAACGACTGTCTTCTATCTCGGGAACATAATACCAATACCATTCATCGGTAACTAAAAAGCCGTTTCTAAAGCAATACTCAGTACCTTCAATATTGCAAAAGCCGCTATGTGTAGTCGGGTTGCCCCATTCATCAGTGCCGACATAGTACCATTTACCGTCAAACATTTGCCAACCGCTACCTGTAACAGGGGTTGCGGCGCCGTTTCTATCAGATGCATACAAAACGCCTTCACTGTAAGTTACAGTATAAGGCATAACCTGACCGTCGGAATAGAACATATAACCTGTTTCGGCATTATAGCCCCATCCGGGCGCTCTACCGTCCTGGCCATAGTAATACCAGATTTCACGGTATTCTTTGCTGCTGTAAACCTCAAGCTTATATGGTTGAACCCAACCGGTATACATAATACCGTTAGCGTCAAAGCCATACTCGTCGCCGTCAATCCAGTAGCCTAATTCGTTTTTTACAAGCTCGCCGTCTTCCTTCATATAACTGTATGTGCCGTCAGGATTAAGAATCCAATGAGCTTCTGTGGTTTCAGCAGAAGCTGTGAAAGAAAGCAATACAGCAAGTACAAATGACAGAACGACTGCCGCAAATAACTTTTTCTTGTTCAAAAAAACTCCTCCTTTTAATTTTTATTGCACTTTTATGTGCAACAAGCACAAAACTGTAGATTTTGTGCTTGTTTTTTTGGACAATATAATTATACAACTTAATATTAATTTTTTCAATTAAAAATTGCATTCAATTACAATATTGTAAACTATACCAAAATATCGTTTGCTTTTTTGTGATAAAGTTTAGCGTAACGGTATTGCGCAAGAGAATATTCGCCAAATTCCACCCCTAATTGACGTTTATATTCGCACCAGTTACTCCAAAGAAGACCGCAAGCAGATATATAAGAATATATCTTTTTTCGGGCGGCTTTAGAACAATTTCCTTCAAAATAGGCATCTATTAAATCATCCGTCTGTTTTTCATCATACATAGCATAAATTGCGAACATTGCTATATCAACATGTGGGTCTTGCATTGCAGAATACTCCCAGTCGATAAGGCGGATTTTTTCTTCACCGTTTTGGTCCTTAAAGAATAGGAAATTATCAGGCACCGCATCAATATGAGTAAGACAATAAGGCTCTGCTGCAGATTCTATATAGTTTCTTAAAGAAAAGACCTTTTCTTTTGTCTCTTCATAATCACGGTATGCCGACTTTTGTCCGTTCCAGAGAGATTCATAAAAGTCGATTTTTGCAAATATATCAAAGACATGGCTTACCGACATTTTTTCATTATGAAACCCTCGCAAGAATTTCATACAGTCTGCCACATCCCGCTTATTCTCAGGGTCACAAACACGGGCATTTTCAAAGAACTTTGTAATCTTGTATCCATTTTCGGGATTAATATAAAGTACGTCCTCGCAAATATTTTTGCCCTTAAGGGTATTATAAACCAAAGCCTCTTCTTTTCGGTTTATAAGCATATCCGTTCCCTCACCGGGAATTCGCATAATATATCTTGAGCCTTTACATTCAAAAATAAAAGAACGATTTGTCATACCCTTTTTAAGAACTTCAATATTCTTTATATCCGCAGGTTCAACCTGTAATGCGTTAGCCGCAACGGTGATGGTCTTGGTTTCAAGCTGTCTTGAATCACTGTCAAATTCACGAAGTTGTTCATAGGTATTAATTTCGGTTACTTTTTCGGCTGAAACAATTTTTGCTTTAACGCTCATTTTATCTGCCGAAAACAAGGTTTCTTCCCAGAAAGAATCATTGTATTTGTCATCACCGTCAAGTCGCAAAAGTTCACGCTTTACAGACTCGGCATCCGCTTTCAAGAGATAAGATATACCTATCATTGCATTTCCCTCTTCCTCCTGAGAAATTGCAACAGGCTCATTTTTGCGGTTAACACGCACATGGCTTTCTTTAACCTTACGGTCTGATAGCATATACCAAGAATAAAGCTCATTTCTTGAAAAAGGATTTTCCTCACACCAGATATCACAAGGAACAATATAACTGTTGCCAATATATTTTTCAGCAAGTCTTAAGGAGTGGAGATTGTTTTTGGTAGAATATTCTGTGTTTACAATTAATTTCACACCGTATTTATCTATCAGATAGTCAAACTGCTCCTTCATAAACCCAACAACAACATAAATATCAGTAATACCCACTGCGTTTAGTTGTTTGATTTGCCTTTCTATCAACGCTTCGCCACGCACTTCAACAAATGCCTTTGGGGTTTCCACATTAATCGGTACCATGCGCATACCGTAACCTGCAGCTAAAATAATTGCGTTTTTGGGCGCTTTTCGGCAAAATTCAGCTTCTGCCTTTTCGGTAAGATTGCAACCGCTGTCTATAAATCCATTTGAAGTTAATTTTTTAATAGCATTATTAACTGCGCCCACCGAATAACCGCTCTCCTCGGCTAAAATCCGCTGATTAATATAGCCTTTTTTCTTTAAGATGCTCAATACTGCACATTCGCAAACGTTCATGAACTTCTCCTTTCTGGTTTTCGTGAAACTCCGTCTTTTATTTTTGCCCCTTTGAAAGGGGCAAAAAATTATTCAATAGTATAAGTCTCTGAATTTTCAGTAAGATTTACTTTAAAACTTGTTTGTGGATATTTCCTCAAGTAATTAATTACCTTAATTAAACCTCTTAGTAATTTTCTGAAAACTCGGTTATATTTTAAGGATTTCAGTCCGCAAATGCGGCGCAATTCTTCAAAGTCAATTTTCACAGGTACGCCGACCCAGCTGGTTCCATTATCAAACTGCACTGCTCTTTCTATCATAAGATGTTTTGCGCGAAGTTTATATAACGGTCTTAAAATAAAGTTTTCCCTTTCGGCAAAATAAATATCCATATAATAATCCGAAATCAACTGAGGGAACCAATGCTTTGTATTAAGGCTGTCATTATAGCCCCAGCAATTCAAATAAAGTACCTCATCTATTAAATAGGTATTATAATAGTACGCATATCTGAGCATCAAGGTATAATCATCCAAACCAAAGGCAATATCCTGCGGACGGAAGCCACCCAATTCAATTAATTTTTCTTTTTTATAGAAAGAACCCTTTACAGATGTCGGCATTTCGTGCAAATATTCACAAGCCTTTACCTTATGTACCTTTCTGGTACAAGCGTGACCCTTGAACTCGTTATTGGGCACAATCTCATCTTTGAGGAAATTGAGCATTCTATAATTACAGCACAACTGGTCGATTTCGGGATGTTCGCCGATAATTCTTGCCATATTTTCCAAGAAATTGTCCTGCAAAAAATCGTCGCTATGCAAAAAAGTAACCCAAGTAGATTGAGACAACTCAATAGCACGGTTCCAGTTGCCAAAAACGCCAAGATTTTTTTGGTTTTTATAATACACAACCTTCTCGCTGTTGAGTTCTCTTAAAAACAGCTCTGTTTCAGTGGGTGTTGTCTGCTTAGCATAATCGTCAATAACGAGCAGTCTGAAATCGTAACTGCAGGGTTGATTAAGCGCACTGCGGATAGCACGGCGAATAAATTCCTGCGGATGGTCGTAAACCGGAAGAATAATAGATAAAAACACCTTTTCTTCGGGCCAAGAGCCTAAAATCAACTTGGTTTCAATATCATTGAAATAATCAAAATAATTAATATTTTCTAAGAAATCACGACTTCTTATTTCTTGAACAAGCTTTTCATCAGTCATTTTTTATTATCCCCTTTTCAATTTGCTTGTAAATCTTGATAACAAGCTCAGCATATATCCTTTGGCTTTTTTAAATTCTTCAGTTTTGAAAAAGATAAGGAACATAACGCCGTTAGAGACTACAACGCTCACTATTACCTGACATATAAAACCGAGTATACCATTATCGAACGGTAAACAAGCCAAATCAGTAATAGCACAGCAGCCAATACAAATAATCATTCCTCGAATTATGCGCAAAACATATTTTTTATGTGGCATTTCAAAGCCGACATTGTAAAGATTTTTCGCATACGGGAAAATACAAAACAGCAGGTTTGCAATTAAGGTTGCAAGTAACAAACCAACAAGACCAAACATTTTACATAAAATATAATCTAAAATTATATTCAAAATTGCGGCGAACAACTGGTTATATATACAATATTGGAACAAGCCGAAGCCTTGACGGAAGGCAAAAAGCGAATAAAGCGACGACACAATGTAAAAATTAAAGCACATAATCGCCACTGCAAATATAGAAAACAGATACTTTTCGCCCCACATTATTGTAATGAACGGATTTAAAAGTCTGTAAAGGCAAACGGTGCAAAAACAGGATATCCAGAAATTGATAAAATCCATTGTGCGGAAAACACCCTCTGCCTGAGCTTTGTCCCCTGTGGCGCAAAGGTTGCCAACACTTGCATTACACGAATAAATAACTGTGCTCACAACACCGTATATAGCATTTATAATCATCAGATAGTTGCTGTTATAACCTGCCAAAACAGTGCCTAACATAGCAGAAATAAATAGGTTATCAGTGGAATTAAATAACTGAGATGACAATTTCACAACGAAAATTGCATAAACATCTTTAAACATCTGTTTAATGTCGCTTTTTTCAAGCCTGTCGTCCGTTTTTTCACGAATATAAGGATATTTGCGCAAAGAAATAATTCCAAGGGTAAGATTTTTAACTATTTGCAATACCAAACGGGCTACTAAATACACTATAAAGTTGCCTGTTAAAAGCAGGGCAAGGATTTCTGCCATTGTTGAAACTATTATAAATATAGAATCAACTTTGTTTATAACATATTCCTGTTGGTGTGCTGAAAGCACAGTGCGAGGATACGAGAAAAACAAATAGGAAACGACGGTATTTGAAAGGTAAAGCAGGTATATAACCACAATGTTATAACCTGTATCAACATCAAGGTTTACAATTTTCGGCAAGAATGGAACTAAAACAAGACCTACTGCACCAATAGCAAAACCTATTATTCTGTATGCTATTCTGTAAAAACGAACCAACGCTATAAGGCGGCGTTTGTTTTCTTCGGCAATAGGTTTATACATATAGAAGGTTATCGCCTGTCCAATACCTAGTTCTGCCAAAGAGAACATTTGCAAAATGGTTGTAAACAATCCGTTAAGACCAAGACAACCGTCGCCCAAAATTCTAATAAAGGCTGTTCTTGATATAAAACTAAGCAATAATGTCACAACTCGCAATACCATTCCGGTAGCAACATTGTTAAATGAATTTTCAACTCGTGATTTTGCCATAATTACTCCTGATTATCAAAAGTGTCCTCTAATTTTGCCTTCCTTTCAAAGGGGAAATCATAAATCTCATCTTTTTGTGCTTCGAATATTTTAACCTCTTCTTCCCATTCTTTCTCGATTAGGAAATTTTGAGTATTATTTATGGAATTTTCCGGAATAAAACGGGTACGAGGATTAATATGCTGTTCGGGTTTAAGACCGACAAACTTTTCAATTTTTGCAACCGTTTCATCATATTTATAAACCAAATCCTCGAAGTTAATATATAAAACATTAGGATTATCGGATTTCTTTTCGGCCTTTTTCATGTTTATGCGGTGCTTTAAAAAAGCTTCTGCATCGGTCGGATACGGCGGTTCAAATCCCATTGCCGCCCAAATATATTTACACAAAACAAACAAATCACGTATATCACGGTCAACAACTATAAGACGGAAATCATCATCAAAATACTTATCCATCCTATTTGCATTATGAGGAAAAAGTAGGTGGTCGATAAGAAGCGTCGGCGCATTATCACGATTAATCATTTTAAGATAGTTTTTCACGAAAACCTTGGCGCTTTTAAAAAACTCTTCCTCTGAAACAAAAGAAATTTCCATCTTTTGCTTTTTAAGTGTTGGTATCATTCTACCGAATTCACCGACAACCTGTTTGTTCGGCAATACGGTTTTTATACAGTCCTTGAAGCATTTTATTAGAGAAAATTTTCCTCTTTGATGATAATTGTACCAATGTCCATCACATTCGAATTGTATAATATTATTTAAAAACTCATCAACATTTTCTTTAAATTCATTACCAAAATATTGATTATATGTGCCCATCCAACCGAAATTCTTATAATTTAACTCATACATAGCTTTTCTGAAGCTTTTTATAGCTTCATCAGAACGGTGGGGGTCGTTTGCCAAAAGAAGTTTATCTTCTAAATCAAAAAGTCCGTTTGGATAATAAAAGGGTACGTGCTCATAGGAACGAAGACCGCCCTCAGAACAGCCTTCATACTCTGAAAGCAAATCTAATACTGCTGATGAACCTGTGCCATGATACCCTGTAACCGCTACTACCATATTTTTCTCCACCACATCTATTGCTGACCGATTATCTTTTTTCTGATTTTATTCAGCAAAGTAAAACATTTGTTATTATAGATAAATACTATAAGTTTATCTATGTTTTTATAATATTTGTATTTTAAATATTTTTGATTAACTAAACAACAAATTTGTTTTTTTATATTTTCCGGCAAATACAAATTATTTAAATAATTCGGGAATTTCTCAGTTATATATCCCGTAATATCCTTTTGCATTGGGTCTGACGGCGACTGATTATAAACATTCTCTGCTATTGTAAAAAGTGAATGTGTCTGCGCCGCCTCAATAACCTCTTTATATTCTGCCATTAGACCTTCTTTTTCAAAGGTATCACACACTAAATCGGTAACCTTTATAATATCCAGAACTCTGGGTGATACTTTACTCTTCATTATCGAGCCTTGACGCTGAACATAATTATAAAAATGTTCATCACAAAGGAAAATTTTGTTTGCCTTTGCAGTTAAAATACGAGTAACTACATCCTCATACAGTGTTTTTTCGGGAAATGAAACGCCGCTTTCAATATAAAATTCACGGCGAAATACCTTGTTCCACGCACAAGGAGGAGCTAATAATAATTGCGTCTTTTCTTGAACAGTTTCGCAAAGGGCATTTTGTTTAAAAAAGGTCTGTTTGCTGATAATTTCACCGTTTTCCGCCACCTCGGAGAAATTAAACATTACCATATCACAGGGTGTTTGTTTCAAACACTTATCCAGCTTTGAAAACATATCGCTTTCAATGTAATCGTCACTGTCAATAAAAATCAGATATTCACCTTTTGCCGCTTTGGCACCTGTGTTACGAGCTCCGCCCAAACCCTTGTTTTTCTGATGAATAATATTAAACTTATCAGGTTTAGCAAGAGAGAGTTGTTCCACAACACTGATACTATTATCAGGTGTCTCATCATCCACAACGATAATTTCGTAATCGTCAAAATCTTGATTCAAAATAGACTCTATGCATCTTTTTATATAATTTTCTACATTATATACAGGTACAACTACACTAAATCTCATAAAACCACCAAATTAAATACTCTTACGCAAATTATTTAAAGTACGGAAAAGTGAAGACTGCAAAAGAAAAGCCTTGATTTTCATAATTTTATCATACTTCTTATAACCCGAAATATCTCCATTTACTAAACAAACCAATTTCTTTTTAGTATCCTCTGTAAGATATTGATTTTTTTGAAAATTCGGGAATTTATTTACAGTATAATCGGTTATCTGCTGTCTTATAATATGCTTCGGATTTTGTCTCACAACATCCGAAATAATACGCAACAATGATGTTATTAAAGCAGCTTCAAGTGCTTCCTTATAATCTTCGATTAATTTTTCATCTAAAAAGGTTTGATATACACTCTCTGCAACCTTAACTATATCCAACACACGCTCTGAAACCTGACTGTTCATAATAGAACCCTTGTGTTGCACATAATTATAAAGATATTCCGAACAGCGAACAACGCACTTTGCTTTGGCTATCAAAATACGGGTTACAGCATCTTCGTAAAGAGTTTTTTCGGGGAACAAAACTCTGCTTTCTATAAAAAACTCTCTGCCAAATACTTTGTTACAGGCTATAGGAGGTCCCAAAAATAAGGTTGCCTTGTCCTGTAATTCGGTGAATACCTTTACATTGTCGCTGATAGTCTGTTTTCTTAACTCTTTGCCCGAGGGGGAAACCTCTCGATAATTAAACTCGAGAATATCACAGGGATTTTCGCACAAATGATTATTAAGTATTTGAAGCATATTCGGTTCAATATAATCATCACTGTCTACAAAAATCAGATAATCACCCTTTGCAGCTGAAACACCTGTATTTCTTGCTCCACCCAAGCCCCTATTTTCTTGGTGGATAATATTAAATTTATCAGGGAACTTACCTGCAAATTCCTGAACAATTTGCATACTGTTATCAGGTGTCTGGTCGTCAACAACAACTACTTCAAAATCTTCAAAAGTTTGATTAACTATAGAGTCTAAGCATTTTTTTATGTAATTTTCAACATTATATACAGGTACGATAATACTAAACTTCACTTTGTGCGACTCCTTTAAATTTTCAAACTAATCCTTATGCTTATAATATA
>JAZSDI010000014.1:0-3274 GCA_045531045.1 Acutalibacteraceae bacterium
AAATCTTATGAAAGAGCATAATATTGACGAAAAGTTTGTACCTCATAAGGGCGTTTTGTCGGCAATTTCTTTCGCTAAGGATAAGCTTATTTCGCCGGAGGAGTTTGCGTCTCAAAACAGCTTTGACCATAGACAAAAAATTATAGCACAGCTTTACAGTCTTTATCAAAAGGCTTTAAAAAGAGCGGATGCTATGGATTTTGATGATATGATAGTTAACACGGTTGAACTTTTGGATAAAAATGCTGATGTGCTAGATTTCTATAAAAATAAATTCAGATTTGTTATGGTTGACGAGTATCAGGATACAAACTACGCTCAGTATGTCCTTGTAAGCCTTTTGGCAAGCGGATTTGATAATATCTGTGTTGTGGGTGACGATGACCAGAGTATCTACCGTTTCAGAGGTGCCACAATTGAGAATATACTTAATTTCGAGGATGAGTACGAAAACGCAAAAACAATAAGGCTTGAGCAAAACTACCGTTCAACCTCTAATATTCTAAATGCTGCAAACAAGGTGATAGCCAACAACCGAGGAAGAAAAGGCAAAACCCTTTGGACCAATAACGGTGACGGCGAAAAAATTACAGTACATACAGCGCCTGATGAAAGGGAAGAAGCCCGTTTTGTTGTGGAGAGCATACTCGATAATGTAAGAAAGGGTGCTGAGTACAGCGACCACGCCATACTTTACAGAATGAATGCGCAGTCCAACGCCCTCGAAAATGTCTTAGCCCGAAGCGGAGTGCCGTATAAGGTAATCGGCGGAATGCGATTCTACGACCGCAAGGAAATCAAAGATGTTGTTTCCTATCTGCATTTGATTAACAATAATAAGGATGACATAAGGCTCAGAAGAATTATAAACGAGCCAAAGCGGTCTATAGGGGATACCACAGTTAATAACATTGCCGAAATTGCAAATCAATTAGGTATTTCTATGTACGAGGTAATAAGCAATGCCGATGATTACCCGTCCTTGTCACGCTCTTCAGTAAAGCTCAAAGGCTTTTGCAATATAATTGATGAATTAACAGCACTTGCTGAGCAATTACCCATAAGCGAGCTTTTCCAAAAGGTTTTGGAGCTTTCGGGGTATATAAGAGCCTTGGAAAACGAGGGCGACGAGGGAATTGACCGCATTGAGAACGTTAAGGAATTTGCTTCGAGTATCACTCAGTATGAACTTGAAAATGATGAGCCGTCCTTGTCAGACTTTTTGGAGCAGTTGTCCCTTATTAGCGATATTGACTCCTTTGACGAAACTGCCGACAGGGTGATTTTAATGACAATTCACTCAGCTAAGGGACTTGAATTTAAAAATGTTTATCTTGTAGGTTTAGAAGAGGGAATTTTCCCCGGTAATCAGTCTATATACGGCGGACCCGAGGAAATCGAAGAGGAACGACGACTGGCCTATGTTGCAATAACACGAGCCAAGAGAAAGTTATATATCACAAACACAGCGTCCCGTTTGCTTTTTGGTTCTACCACACGCAATTTGCCTTCAAGATTTTTAAAAGAAATCCCCGAGGAATTATGTGATTGCACATCCTCTGTGGACAGTTATTCTTCATTTGGTTACGGTTTTAGTAATGAAAAACCCTATTATTCACCCAAAACCACTGTTAATTACACAGCAAAGGCGAAAAACTTTGCAAGTGGTTTTGGAAGTGGTTTCACAAGTAAATCTACCGCATCACCATCGGTTATGTATACTGCCGGTCAACAGGTTTCCCACAAAACCTTTGGCGTGGGGCTTATTTTAAAGGTTACCCCAATGGGAGCGGACAGTATGTTAGAAATTGCCTTTGATAAGGTTGGCACTAAGAAAATTATGGCTAATTTTGCCAAACTCGAAATACTTTAAAGGAGAGGTTATATGTCGGTTTCAAGTTCAGCAGTTAAACAAATCGCCAAAGAAAGCCTTAAAAACAACTATTTAAAGGCTTTTGTGTCTTGTATAGTCTTGATTTTGGCATGGATATTGCAAATTAATATAGGCGGACTTTTGCTTGATGTTACGGGAGATATTGTTGCTCTTATCATATCTGCATTGATTGGTATTTTCTTGGTTTCTCCGTTGGTTTTCGGTGTTTTGAAATATTTTTATAATTTGACCGCAAAAATAGCAGAAAACCCTGTTTCAGTATTTTATTGGTTTAGTGAGAAAAAACTTTATCTTAAAGCTCTTAAATTCACACTTCATTTCACATTAAGAACAGCTTTTTGGCTATTGGTTTTGAATATTCCCTCAATTTTGCTGTTTGCTTTTTCTAAAACTTTTTTCTTTGAGATTTTGGATATTGCACCGCCTGTTTGGAGCGCAAGTCTTGAATACTATGCGGTTTTTTTAAGAAACATTTCCTTTGTTGCAGTCTTTTTTATAATGCTTAAATTTTATATGGCGCCTATGCTTTTTGTTGCGGACGATAATGCTAACATTGATGAGTGTATGTATAATTCCTCGGTTATATCCCGAAAATCTTCCATTGATTTTATAGGTCTTATATTTTCCTCGGCACCGCTTTTGTTACTATCGCTTTTTGTTTTGCCTTTGCCCTTCGTTTTGCCTTATCTTTTGAGTTACTATGTAACCCATGTAAAGATTTCGGTGGAGGAATATAATTCTCATATTGAAAACAGCAAATTTATACAGATGGGATTTTTTGAATGAAAACAAATATAATTTTAGCCTCTGCATCTCCAAGGCGCCGTGAACTTTTGTCACTTATAACGGAAGATTTTAAGGTGATACCCTCTGACGCTGAGGAAACGGTGCCCGAAAATATTGAAACCGAAAAAACGGCGGAATATTTGGCAGAAATTAAAGCCAAAGCAGTGGCTGAAAAATATCCGCTCGATATCGTTATCGGCTCTGACACCTGTGTTGTGGCTGAGGGTAAAATACTTGGCAAACCAAAGGATAAGAACGATGCCAGACAAATGATGCAAACGCTCTCAGGCAAAACCCATAAGGTGATAACAGGTTGCGCTATTGTAAAGGAGTCAGAAACAGTGGCCTTTTCAGTAGAAACCTTGGTCGAGTTTTATTCTTTGAGTGAGGAACAAATTGAAGATTATATAAACAGTTCTGAGCCTTACGACAAAGCAGGGGGGTATGGAATTCAAGGAAAAGCCGCCTTGTTTGTCAAAGGTATAACGGGCGATTATTTCAATGTTGTGGGACTTCCCATTGCAGAACTTAATTTAAAATTAAAATCAATATAAAAAAGACCCGAATTTAATTTCGGGTCTTCTTTTTATGCAC
>JAZSDI010000127.1:0-3152 GCA_045531045.1 Acutalibacteraceae bacterium
ACCTAAGTGAACGCAACCAGGTCCAATAGACTCAGAAAGACCGTAGTTTGTGTCATACTCATGCGTTGGAAAGACTTCTTTCCAACGCTTAATAAGGCTGGGAGGAACGGGTTGTGCGCCGATATGCATAAGTCTCCAACCATCGAGTTTATAATCATTAAGATTAATACTTCCCGACTCAATTGCATCCAACATATCTTGTGCCCAAGGCACCAACAACCAAACTATTGTACATTTTTCATCCGAAGCAGCACGTAAAATCCACTCAGGTTTTACACCTCTGAGTAAAACAGCCTTACCACCCGACACCAAAGAACCAAACCAGTGCATTTTAGCGCCTGTATGGTAAAGAGGTGGTATACAAAGAAAAACATCATCCTTAGTTTGGCCGTGATGATTTTGCTCGGTAAGACAAGCGCTAACTAAAGATTCGTGATTATGCAAAATAGCCTTGGGGAAGCCTGTTGTTCCCGAAGAAAAATAAATTGCAGCATTATCCTCTTTTTCGATTTGAACCGGAGGAGGATTTGATGAACAATATGAACAAAGGCTCATACAGTCTTCGGCATATTCGGGTGTATCCTTTCCAACAAAGAAAAAGGTATTAACACCCTCTAAATCGTTATGTATAGGCTCCATACGGCTTACAAATTCGGGTCCGAAAACCAAAACATCAGCGTCGGCTAATTCCAAGCAGTATTTAATTTCATCACTTGAATAGCGGAAATTCATAGGAACGGCCAAGCAACCTGCCTTTAAGACACCAAAATAAATCGGCAACCACTCAAGACAGTTCATAAGCAATATTGCGACCTTGTCCCCTTTTTTAAGACCACGGCTTAAAAGAAGATTTGCAAAACGGTTTGCTCTTCTGTCAAAATCCTGCCAAGTAATTTCTCTTCTGTAAGGAGTGTCGGGAGATGAGCTCTCAAT
The DNA here is from genome assembly GCA_045531045.1 of Acutalibacteraceae bacterium. GTDB lineage: Bacteria > Bacillota > Clostridia > Oscillospirales > Acutalibacteraceae > UBA737. The sequence continues at coordinate 934 of JAZSDI010000127.1, forward strand.
CAAGTTAAACTCACGCCATGTTGTTGCACGGTCTCTTTCCTCCGATGGATTAATTTCAACCAATGCAGTCTCTAAACCGCGAAGCCTTGCGTTTTTTTCTAAGAAATCTGTAATAACCATAATCTACCTCTGAAATTTAATACTTTAACAGTTTAACACTTTTAAGCGCTAAAGTCAAGCATAATTTTTAAACCGCCCAAATTCGAGCGGTTACATCTCAATTATATCATTTTCTTTTAAGGTTTTTACGAAAATTTCAACATTGCTAAGCGCTAAAAGTTTCGATAAATTAAGTTCATTAATCAATTTTTCAACCATCTCGTCTTTTGTGGTTTCTTTATTCATTAAATTCCACAAAAAAACTGCAATTTCATTTAAAACAATTACGCTATTAAAATCCTTAGCAGTTCTTCCGTCAGCAACCACTGTATGTCTTCCCGAAATAGTCTTTAATTTGTATCCTTTTTTTATTTTCATATAAACACCTCCTATTTTTAGGAATAAATTTAATTAATATATTGCAACTGTAGAATTTATCGTGTATAATAATGACTGTAGTTTGTCGAAACGCTGAAAAGCGCTTCGACAAGCCACTTTTCGAGTGGCTTTGGCAAAATTGAATTTACGAATTCGATTTTGCACAACACTCATTGTAATGGATATGGACAAATTTCAAAAGAAATTTGTTGCAAAATCAAAGATTTTGTGTCGAAACAAGAATGTTTCGACTAATCATAACCATTATAATATAAAACTGCAAGGAGAAAATTTATGAATTTCAATACAAACGATTCCTTTTTCGAACAAATAGTTCGCATCAAAAAAACAACTAAAACCACATTTGCTATTATAGGTATTTGGGCTTCAGCGCTTGTGCTTACCTTTTTGATTTTTACAATACTTATACCTCTTATTCCTGCTTTAGCATCTATTTCAATATTTTTATGTTTTGGTATTGCTTACGGTGCATACTGGCTATCCAATAAATTAAATGTTGAATACGAGTATATTATAACCAACGGTTGGATGGATATTGACAAAATCATCAACAAAAGTTCCCGTAAGAGAATCACAGGTTTTGATTTATCAAGAGTTATAAGACTCGAAAAATACAATCCGTCACTTATTGCAAATATGGACAGAAAGCAAATTGTTTTTGCTTGTAATGAACAGGACGAAAACGCATATCTTTTAACCGCCGAGCGTGACGGTAAACCAAATGCAATTATAGTTTTCTCCCCTAACAATAAAATTCAAACAGCAATCGAAAAATTTGCGCCCAAGTTTATCACAAACAGCGCATTTAAAAATTAAGAAAGTCGGTGTCGTTTATGTCGGTACTAACCAAAGCCCAAATCAAAAAAGCTGAGGAAACTGCCGTGAGAAACGGCACTTTTTCTTTTTTGGATTTAATGTATACTGCAGGTAGCCGTGTTGCAGAAAAGATAATAAACAACTTTGATATTAAAAATAAGAAAATTGCAATTATTTGCGGTAAAGGAAATAATGGTGGCGACGGTTTCGTTATCGCAAACCTATTAACCAAGGCTGACGCCGTTGTTACAGTTATAACGCCCTACGGTGCACCCGAAACCGAAAACGCAAGATATTACTATAACAAATTAAATACCGAAACCACCGATACTTTTAAAGACAGTTATGATATTATAATTGATGCTTTGTTCGGTTTTGGTTTTAAAGGCGGTTTAGATAAAAAGACAGAACAAATAATCAAACTTGCAAACGAACAAAATGCATTAAGAATAGCAATCGATATCCCATCAGGTGTTGAGTGTGACACAGGCAAGGTTGAAAACACCGCCTTTATGGCTGATTATACATATACATTTATAGCACTAAAACCTTGCTTTGTTTTGCCTATTGGAAACAATTATTGCGGTAAGGTCGAGGTTATTGATATCGGTGTGGAAATAACCGAAAAAAGTTATGAAATCATAAAGGAGCCTATCTTTAAAAAGCGCCAACACAACTCACACAAAGGAACATACGGCACCGCTTTGCTGATTTGCGGAAGCTTCGGTATGGCGGGTGCCTTAATGCTTGCGGCAAAATCTGCGCTCAGAAGCGGTCTCGGTATTGCAAAATGCCTTATACCAAAAAGCATTTATATTCCTTTTACAAGATTTTTGCCCGAGGCTGTGTGCTTACCTTATAAAGAAAACCGAAACGGGACCGTAAAATTCAACCGCCATTTCTTT
>JAZSDI010000129.1:0-26325 GCA_045531045.1 Acutalibacteraceae bacterium
AATTAATCCTATGATAGAACAGAAAATTACTGCTATTGCAATACCTTTAATCGTTCCCAAAACGGCACCCAATGTTTTATTTGCCTTGCCAACAAAACTAAAGGAAAACAGTTTATTCAAAAGTTTAGCAAGGAATTTCACAACAACTAATAAAACAACAACTATCAATACCATATATATAACCTTTAAAATCTCGGTTATAACAGGCTTTATAACGGTTTGTGATGCTTCCGTCATAGCGGTTTCCAAACCTTCACTTAAATTTTCATTTATTGTGTTTTGAAAATTTTCTAAACTAAAATCTTCACCCAAAATTTTGTAAACAAATGTGGGTAATGATTCCTGCTTGATTTGAACTTCAGACATTTCTAAAACATCAAGTTCACCGAGAGAGTCGGTTACCTTTTCAACAACTGCTGGTTCGATAAATTTATTATATGTAGTTTCAGAAAGCACAGGGCTTACATTATTTGCTAAAAGTATAACCGCAATAAACCCAACAACCTCAACGAGAGTTCTCACAAACCCTTTTTTTGCAGAAATCAAAGCAAAAATTGCTACAATTGCAATTACAATTAAATCAAGTAAAACCCACATAAACTCAATTCCTTTCTAAACCTTAACTCTCTTAATCTCACTATCGGTCACAACCGCTACAACATTGGCAGAAATAACCGATAAACCGTTACCGCCAAAACCGTAGTTTGCGGTATGTTTAACATTTCCTTTAAAATCAAGAACTGTGACCTCGGTATCGTTAATGCAATAAATATTGCTTCCCTTTACCTGAATATCATTGATAATGCCATTGTATTTTACAGTGATTTTAACTCTGCCTCTTTTTGAAAAAATCATAATTCTATTATCGGTTTTATCACTTTCACGACTAAAAACAGCAACATTTACACCCTTGTTCATACGCAAATAGTAAATATTGTAATCTTCAGAAAAGCTTTCTGTTTTATGGTTATTCCATTTAACATAATCAATTCCGTTAGATTTTATTATACAAAAGGTTGATTTATTACTCGATTTTAAACCGTAAATGATTTGGTTGTCAAATTTTTGTGTATATTCAGGGGTTGCGGTTTTAAAGTTTATGACATTAACCTTTGAATCAAAGGTACCCGAAGTGGAATTAAAGGTTGAAACGGCAATTTTTTTGCCCGATGCGGAAATAGCAACATTATTTATGACATCTTCTGCAGAATACCATTCATAAACCACTTTATTTCTCTTGTTATATACCGACACAGCGGCAGCGTAACTGTCAGAATAAGTTGTGATAGCATAACAACCCGAATCAGAAATATCTGCGCAAATGATTTCTTGCTTGGTTTTAACCGTGTGCTTTAAACCCTTTAAATCATAAATTGATGCCTCTTCTCCGCCTTGGTTATAAAGCAAAACCTTACCATTTGACACAGCCAAAACGGGTTTTTCATAACCGTGTGAAAGACTGAAAAGTGTTTTGCCGCCCGTAGAATAGGCTGATATATGAGTGTCGGTCAAATGGAAAAAATAATTATTAAAGGGCACAACATCAAGTGTCTCACTGCCCGTAACAGCAATAGGAAAGTTTCCCGCACCGATAGTGGCAACCGTGTTTGAAAGAGTTTGTATAATTCCTGCAGGGAAAATAACCTCCAAGAGCAAAACAAAAGCCACAAGAACAACCGCCACCGCCGTTAATACCTTGAATTTTGTCTCCCTCTCGCCCTTTTTACCTGCAACTACTCGCATTGTTTTTTTAGGCTCGGTCTTTGTTTTTTTAGAGGGAGCCTTAGTCATTACAATATCTTCACTTTTTTTCTGTTTAACAGGAGGCTTAACCCTCTTTTTAGGAGGATTAAGTATTTTATTGTGTTTTTTCTTTTTGTATCTTGCCATACTAATCCTCTCTTAATAATAAACCTTTTCTAAAAACAAGCCTTGAGGTGGTGCGGTAACACCCGCATTTTCACGCAATTTGGTTTCAAAAACCGACAAGGCACAGTCAGGCTCTAAACGGCCGTCAGAAACATCAACCGCAGTTCCGACGATTATCCTTACCATATTGTATAAAAAACCGTCTCCGCTGATTTTAAGAGTAATAATATCGTCTTCTTTAGTGACGACACACTCGCTCACAGTTCTTACAGTATCTTCAACCGTTCTGCCCGAAGAAGAAAAACCGTAAAAATCGTGAGTACCAATTAGATTTTTGCAAAACTCGTTCATTTTGTCTATGTTTAAAGGTCTTTCAATCTGCCATACAAAAGGCGCAATAAAGGGGTCTTTTTTATTGCTATTTAAGATTTTATATACATAGGTTTTACCCTTTGAATTAAAACGGGCGTGAAAATCACTCTCAACATTTTCGCAATTTAATATTGCAATATCATTTGGCAAAAGAGAATTTACCCCTCTTAAAAAAGCGTCAAAGGGTATATTATCATCACAGTCAAGATGACAGCAAAACATTTTAGCGTGAACACCCGCATCTGTGCGGCTGCAACCGTGAACGGCAATATTTTTGCCCAAAACCTTTGAAATTGCAGTTTGCAGGGTTTCCTGAACAGTGATGCCGTTATTTTGTATTTGCCATCCGTGATAGTTAGTTCCGTTATAAGAAACGGTAAGCATAATTCTTTTCATATTATACCTTAAAAAATAATGTTTAATGTAATAACCAAAGCGGCGAAAACCACAATGAAAATGATAGCATAAAGGTCTACAGTCGACATTTTAAGTTGCTTCATTCGGGTTTTGCCCTCACCGCCGTTATAACAGCGGCATTCCATTGCCTCCGCTAATTCATAAGCTCGTCTTACCGATGAAATGAGCAAAGGTATAAGTATTGGAATTAAAGCCTTTACTCTTTCTACCAAACTGCCGTTTTCAAGGTCTGCTCCCCTTGCCTTTTGAGCGTTCATAATCTTCTCTGCTTCCTCAATTAAGGTTGGGATAAACCTTAACGCTATTGTCATCATCATAGCAAAGGTGTGAACTGCGTTTTTAAGACCGATATATTTTAAGGGTGAAAGAAGTCTTTCAATAGCCTCGGTCAAACTGTTTGGCGTGGTAGTATAGGTCAAAACCGAACTGATGAAAATAAGCAAAACAATACGCAAAGCCATAAAAATTGACCTGTAAATACCGCCTGTGGTTATCTGTATCTTCCAAAAATCAAGCAAAACGGTTCCCGAATTACTATAAAACAAGTTGATGATTGCAGTAAAGAAAAGAACAAACCAAATAGCCTTTAAATTCTTTAAAAACAGTTTCATTGGCACCCGTGAAAGCAACAGCACAAAAAATACTGCAACCGTAGAAAGTGCCAAAGCAAAAGCGTTTTGAGAAACGAAAATAAAGACAATGAAACACAGCATTAAAATTATTTTCACTCTCGGGTCGCATTTGTGCACAGGTGAAGAGGTTTCGTAATACTGACCGAATGTTATATCCTTAAGCATTTTCCACCTCCGACTTTAAAGCCGACAAAATTTCCACTGCACTGTCAATTGTAAGCGCTCTTTCGGGTAAATTTACACCTAAATCAGACAATTCCTCAAAAACTCTTGTGACAATGGGAACATTAAGTCCGATACTTCTTAATTCCTCACTGTTTGAAAAAACATTTGCTACAGTGTCAAACTTATAAATCTTACCCTTATTCATAACGAGGATTTTATCGGCAAGATTTGCCATATCCTCCATACTGTGTGAAATAATGATAACCGTAGCACCCGTTGCCTTGCGGTAGTTACGGATAATTTCCATAACGTCTTCTCTACCCTTAGGGTCAAGACCTGCAGTAGGCTCGTCAAAAACAATTACCTCGGGTTTCATTGCCATTACACCCGCAATGGCAACACGGCGTTTTTCACCGCCCGACAAATCAAAGGGCGATTTTTCCAAAAACTCGGGTTTAACACCTACTATTTCACAAATTTCTTTAACAGTTTTATCTAACTCATCACCCTCAAGACCCATATTTTTAGGTCCGAAAGCAATGTCTTTTATAACCGTTTCTTCAAACAACTGATATTCGGGGTATTGGAAAACAAGACCTACCTTGGAACGAATTTTTCTGATTTCCTTAGGGTTGGCCCAAATGTCTTCGTTTTCGAACAAAACCTCGCCCTCAGTCGGCTTTAAAAGACCGTTAAGATGTTGAACCAGTGTAGATTTACCCGAACCCGTGTGACCTATGATTCCAACAATTTCGCCCTTTTCAATGGCAAACGATACATCACTTACTGCATCATTCACAAAAGGCGAATTGCCCGAATAGGTATGGATCAGATTTTTAACCTCTAATATTGCCAAAACTTTACTCCTTAAAAAAAGACTTTGCTATTTCCTTAGCAGTATCCTTGATAGAAATCTTGCTTGTATCAACCGAAAAGCCTTTTTGTTTTAAGGCATACAAAAGTTCGGTAGTCTGGGGAACATCAAGTCCCACCGACTTAAGCAATTTAACATTTTGGAAAACCTCGCTGGGTTTTCCGTCTTCTATGATTTCACCGTCGTTCATAACAAGCACACGGTCGGCATTTTCGGCCTCTTCCATATAGTGGGTAATTAAAACAACGGTAATAGACTTTTCTTTATTCAGTCTTTCAAGAGTGTTAATTATTTCCCGTCTGCCTTTAGGGTCAAGCATTGCGGTGGGCTCGTCCAAAACCAAGCACTCGGGCTCCATTGCAATAATGCCCGCAATAGCAATTCTCTGTTTTTGACCGCCCGAGAGTCTGTGTGGTGTGGAATTTGCAAATTCTGCCATACCCACAGCATTTAAAGCCTCGTCAACCCTTTGTCTTATAACCTCGGGCTCAAGTCCTAAATTTTCGGGGCCAAAGGCAACATCTTCCTCCACGATAGATGCCACAAGCTGATTATCGGGATTTTGAAAAACCATACCCACACGGCGTTTAACCTCTATTTCGGTTTCCTCGTCTTTGGTATTGATACCATCAACAAAGACATCACCAAAGGTAGGCTTATTAAGGCCGTTCATCATTTTAGCAAGGGTAGATTTTCCCGAGCCGTTATGACCCAAGATTACAGTAAAACTGCCACGCTCGATATCAAGATTTATATTCTTAACTGCTGTGTGAACTGTTTGCTCATCCGAGTATTCAAAGCTCACATTTTTAATTTCAATAATATTATCCATTATCCTCTGTCCAAATTGTGGTATTTCCGCAAGGAAGACTAATTCCCTTTTCGGTTATGGGAAGACCGATTTCATCGGTTGTAACCTCACCTTTGCGGTTTTTAACAACATAGGTTTTAACCATATAATTTAAAATTGTGGGTGAAAGTCCGCCTGTGTAAGAATTAAGGAAGAAGAACAAAGCATTATCACTCAAAAGCTTACCCGTTTCGGTTAAAAGCTCGGTCAGTTGCTGTTCTAATTTCCAAACCTCGCCGTTTGGACCTCTGCCATAAGATGGCGGGTCCATAATTATAGCATCATAGGTGTTACCACGGCGTATTTCACGCTTTACAAATTTGAGGCAATCGTCAACAAGCCAACGCACGTTAGCATCTTTAAGACCCGAAACAGCGGCATTTTCCTTTGCCCACTGTACCATACCCTTTGATGCGTCAACATGGGTAACCTTTGCACCCGCACTTAAACAAGCAATGGTTGCACCACCAGTGTATGCAAACAAATTGAGTACAGAAATCGGTCTGTTTGCCTTTTCAATAAGTCTTTTTGCCAACTGCCAGTTAACAGCCTGTTCGGGAAAAAGTCCCGTATGCTTAAAGCCCATCGGCTTTAGTCTGAAGGTTAAATCCTCAAAATCAATACTCCAAACATCAGGAACGCTTTTGCATCTTTCCCAATAACCGCCGCCCGACTGAGAGCGATGGTATATAGCGTGAGGGTTAAACCAACGAGGGTCTTTTCGTTTTCCCGACCAAATAACCTGAGGGTCGGGTCTTACCAAAATAATATCGCCCCAACGCTCAAGTCTTTCGCCGTTATCGGCATCAATTAATTCATAATCCCTAAAGTTTTCTACACTTCTCATAAAATTTCCTTAAAACATAGATTGTTGTGAATTTTCGCAAACAAAGGGTATTCCCAAATGGTCATAAGCCAATTTGGTAACGCAACGACCACGGGCAGTTCGGGACAAGAAACCAATTTGCATCAAATATGGCTCATAAACATCCTCAATAGTAACTGCTTCTTCACCCATTGCCGCTGCCAATGTGTCAAGACCAACGGGGCCGCCGCAATAGTTTTTAATAATGATTTCAAGCATCTTGCGGTCAAAATCGTCAAGACCGAGTTCGTCGATTTCAAAACGTTCTAAAGCCGCTCTTGCGGTTTTTTCGGTGATAACACCGTCAAACTCAACCTGAGCAATGTCTCTTACACGCTTTAAGAGGCGGTTTGCAATTCTTGGTGTTCCTCTTGAACGGGATGCAATCTCAAGCGCACCCTCTTTATCAATTTCAATTCCTAAAATTCCTGCCGAACGGATAACAATTTCAGACAACTGCTCGGGGGTGTATAACTCAAGTCTTAAAAGCACACCGAAACGGTCTCTCAAAGGCGCTGTTAACTGACCCGAACGGGTTGTGGCGCCAACAAGAGTAAACTTCGGAACGTCAATTCTGATAGAACGGGCGCTCGGTCCCTTACCGATAATGATATCTAAGGAAAAATCCTCCATTGCGGGATATAAAATTTCCTCAACATTTCGGGATAGACGGTGGATTTCATCAATAAAGAGAACATCCCCCTCCTCAAGAGAGGTTAAAATCGCAACCAAATCGCCCTGTTTTTCAATAGCAGGACCCGAGGTTACACGCAAATTAACGCCAAGTTCTCTTGCAATAATACCCGAAAGAGTGGTTTTTCCAAGTCCAGGTGGTCCGTATAAAAGACAGTGGTCCAAAGTTTCTTTTCTCTGCTTTGCAGCAGTGATATAAATTCTCAAATTATCCTTTGCCTTGTCCTGACCGATGTATTCGTTAAGGGTACGGGGTCTAAGGCTTAATTCAGCCTCATCCTCAGTGAAGTTATAATCAGGAGAAACTATTCGGTTTTCAAAATCCATTTCTTGTTCTATCACTCTTTATAACCCCCTTGCAAGTAATTTAAGTGCTTGTTTTATAAGCTCATCGGTCGGTAAATCTTCTTCTATTTTGCCAACCGCCAATGAAGCCTCGCCCTTAGTGTAACCCAAAGACATTAATGCGGCAACCGCTTCATCACTTGTAGATTTTTGTGGTTTAGCTTTGGGCTTAAGGTCAGCAGATGAAATGTAACCTATTTTTTCAACCTTGTCCTTCAACTCCAAAACAATTCTCTGTGCCAACTTAATACCAACACCGTTTGCAGAGGTCAGCGCCTTAGCATCGTTAGAGCCGATATACAAATAAAGCTGACTCGGAGTAAATTCAGAAAGCAACGCAATGCCGATTTTAGGACCAACGCCGTTTACCGAAATTATCATTTTAAAGGCTTCCATTTCCTCAACGGTTGAGAAACCGAACAAATCCATAGCGTCCTCACGAACAGCCATATAGGTATATAAAAATATCTCATCGCCAATGTTTGGAAGACTGCCTAAGGTAGCAGAGGTTGTGGTGCATTTAAAACCCACACCGCCGCACTCAACAATTAAAGAAGTTAAATCTGAATATAATAAATTGCCTCTCAAAGTTGCTATCACGAATTCTTCTCCTCTCTATAAAGTTTTGAAACGCTTGATGCTGAATAATGACCGTGACAAACAGCCAAAGCCAAGGCGTCGGCAGTATCGTCAGGCTTTGGCACTGCTTTAAGACCTAGCAGATTTTTAACCATTTCCATAACCTGTCGTTTTTCGGCTTTTCCGTAACCTGTTACTGCCTGTTTTACCTGCAAAGGAGTGTACTCATTAATCTTTACACCCTTTGAAATACAAGCCAGAACAATTACGGCCCTTGCCTGTGCCACATCAATGGCGGTTGTGGTGTTTGAGTTGAAATATAAACGCTCAATAGAAAGTTCATCAGGTTTATATTTATCAATCACCGTAAGCATATCATCATAAATGGATTTCAGCCTTTTTTCAAAGGGAATTTTTGCAGGGGTTGTGATGGCGCCGTAACCCGCAACCGAGAACTTAAAACCGTTGGTATCAACTATTCCGTATCCAATTGTTGCATAGCCCGGGTCAATGCCCAAAATCCTCACAAAAATCACCACCAAAGCATAATTTCCCAATATAAGTATAATTTTATAAATTATATCATATATTGGCGTTTTCGGCAACAATTTTTTATTAAATTTTTGTTAAAAAAATCCAACTGAAAAAAATCTCGAAATTTGTCTTAGAAACCTTTAAAAATCTTGACTTTTTGTCAATTTTGCTATATAGTTTATACTGGTTGTTTATATATTAAAATGACTTATATTTCTTAGTATGAAGGGGTTGTTTTTATGAATAAAGAAAACATTGTGGAATTGAAGAATATATCGGTCAGTTTTGACGGAGAAAAAATTCTTGACTCTATTAATCTTGATATAAAAGACAAGGAATTTATAACCTTTTTAGGTCCTTCAGGTTGCGGTAAAACAACCACCCTCAGACTCATTGCAGGTTTTTTAGAGCCCGACGAAGGCGAGATTATATTTGAAAACAAAAAAATTAATGATGTTCCCGCTTATAAAAGACAGGTTAACACCATTTTTCAGCGTTATGCCCTTTTCCCACATCTTAATGTATATGAAAACATTGCCTTTGGTCTCAGAGTTAAAAAACTGAAGGAAAAGGAAATCAGTCAAAAGGTTGAGGAAATGCTTAAGCTTGTAAACCTTACAGGTCTTGAAAAACGTTCTATCTCTACCCTTTCAGGCGGTCAGCAGCAACGTGTTGCTATTGCCCGTGCTATTGCAAATCACCCTAAGGTTTTGCTTTTGGATGAGCCTTTAGCCGCTCTCGACTTAAAGCTTCGCAAGGATATGCAGAAAGAACTTAAAAATATTCAACAACAACTCGGCATTACCTTTATTTTCGTTACCCACGACCAAGAAGAAGCCTTGACAATGTCTGACAGAGTTATTGTTATGGATAACGGTAAAATTCAGCAAATCGGCACCCCTCAGGATATTTACAATGAGCCGGAAAATGCCTTTGTTGCCGATTTTATCGGCGAATCTAACATTGTTGACGGCAAAATGCTAAAGGACTTTTATGTTGAGTTTTCGGGTAGCCGTTTTGACTGTCTTGACAAAGGCTTTGAAAAGAACGAATTGGTTGACGTTGTTGTTCGCCCCGAAGATGTTGATATTGTGCCTGTTGGTCAAGGTCAGCTTGTTGGTGTGGTTACTTCAGTAGCTTTCTTGGGCGTTCACTATGAAATTATCGTTGATATTGGCGGTTTTAAATGGATGATTCAAACCACCGATGAACATTTTGTTGACGATAAGGTTGGTCTCTACATTGAGCCTGACGCTATCCACATTATGAAAAAGTCCGAATATTCAGGTCTATACGGCGACTATTCTACCTTTAGTGAAGAAATGTATGAAATGAACGAAATGGCGGAGGAAAACGCAGAATGAACACAACGTTTGGTAAGCGTTTGTTAAATGTCCCTTGCCTTGTGTGGTCTTCAATTTTCATAATCGTTCCACTCTTTATCGTTCTTTACTACACCTTTTCCGACGGTAAAGGCGGTTTCACACTTGACAACATTTATGAATTGGGACTTTATAAAGACGTTTTTATAACCTCAATTATTTATGCACTTGTTGCAACCTTTATTTGTTTAATACTTTCCTATCCATTTGCATATTTTTTGACTAAAATTTCGCCAAATTCTCAAAAGATGATGGTGCTTTTAGTTATGCTTCCAATGTGGATGAATTTGCTAATCAAGACCTATTCCTGGACTGTTATTTTAGACAATAACGGTGTTTTAAACCGCATACTTAATATGCTTGGTTTTGAAAGTGTTAAGTTTATGGGTACACCCGGCGCCGTAATTTTGGGTATGGTTTATGACTTTATACCCTATATGATTTTACCCATCTACACTACAATTTCCAAAATTGATAAATCATATTTAGAGGCTGCTGCCGACTTGGGCTCAAATCCTTTTTCAATTATCAGGAGAGTTGTTTTACCCTTGAGTCTTCCCGGTGTTTTATCGGGCATTACAATGGTTTTTGTTCCATCCATCAGCACCTTCTATATTTCCCAAAAGCTTGGTAACGGTATGATTCTTTTAGCGGGTGACATAATTGAAACCCAGTTTAAGATACCAAACTATCCTTTGGGCGCCTCAATGTCCTTAGTGCTTATGATATTCATAATCATTAGTATTGCTATTATGAATAAGTTTGGCGACAATGACAAAGGGGGTATTATGATATGAAAATACTCCGCAAATTCTTTATAGCATTAATGCTTGTTTTCTTATACGCTCCCCTTTTGGTTATGACTGTTTTTTCCTTTAACAGTTCAAAAAGCACCTCTGTTTTCGAGGGTTTTTCTCTGAAATGGTATGAGCAATTATTATACGATGCTGAATCTATAACCGCATTACAAAACACCCTTATTTTAGCAATTTTATCGGCTTTAATTGCCACCGTTTTGGGAACTGTTGCAGCGGTTGGAATTTTCAAAATGAAAAAGGGTCCTATGAAAACCGCCCTTTCTACTGTTACTAATATTCCTATGATGACACCCGAAATTGTTACCGGTGTTTCTTTAATGCTTTTGTTTGTTTTTATGGCAAGTATTATAGGCAAAAAAGAGGCATTGGGTTTTGGAACAATTCTTTGCGCCCACATAACCTTTAATCTGCCTTATGTAATACTCAATGTTTTGCCAAAACTCAAGCAAACCGATGTGCATTTATCAGAAGCCGCCGAGGATTTGGGTTGCACACCCGTAAAGGCATTTATGAAGGTTGTCTTCCCCTCTATTTACTCGGGTATTTTCACAGGCTTTATTATGTCCTTTACATTATCGCTTGACGATTTTGTTATAAGCTACTTTACATCGGGTCCCTCTTTCCAGACATTGCCAATACGCATTTATTCAATGACTAAAAAGACGGTTAAGCCCACAATGTATGCCTTGTCAACCATCATATTCTTGACCGTTTTGGTGTTACTTGTTTTAGTAAACCTTTCCCAGAGCGAAAGCAAAAAATCAAAACTTAAGCCAAAGCTCATGAAGGCTTTATCGATTTTGGTGTGTGTTGCTATTGCAGGTAGTATGACTGCGGTTTCAATTATCAGCCGCAACCTTAAAAACACCACCTTGAAAACCGAGGCTGTTTTTAACCGTGATTTAGCAGGTACCACCCTTAATGTTTATAACTGGGGCGAATATATAGCCGACGGAAGCGATGCCACCATTGATGTTAACTCTACCTTTGAAAAGTTAACAGGCATTAAGGTTAACTACACAAACTATGAAAGCAACGAAGAAATGTATGCTAAAATCAAGGCAGGTTCTTCTGCTTATGATATTATAATCCCCTCTGATTATATGATTCAGCGTATGATTAGAGAAGATTTACTCTTGCCCCTTGACTATTCAAAGCTTACAAATTACCACTATATTGCCGACGAATATAAAAACCTTTATTTCGACCCTGAAAACAAGTATACAGTGCCCTATAATGTCGGTATGGTAGGTTTAATTTACAACGAAACAATGGTTGAAGAAGCACCTGACAGTTGGGAAGCTTTGTTTGACAACCGTTATAAAGGTGAAATTTTAACCTTTAACAACTCCCGTGACGCTTTTGCTATTGCTCAATTTGCCTTAGGAATCGATGTTAACAGTCTTAACAAGAACGACTGGAACAAAGCGGCAGAAAAATTAAAACAGCAAAATTCTGTTTTACAAGCCCGTGTTATGGACGAAGTTTTCAACAAAATGGAATCTTCAAATGCGGCGCTCACGCCCTACTATGCGGGTGATTACCACATTATGAGGCAATCAAACGAGAATTTAAAGTTCGTTTATCCAAAAGAAGGCACAAATATATTTGTTGACTCGGTTTGTATTCCTAAAACCGCTCAGAACTACGATGCGGCTATGCTATATATGAACTTCCTTTTAGAGACCGAGGTCGCCCTTGCAAATGCAGAATATATCTGCTATGCTTCACCACATACAGGTGTTATAAACAGTGATAATTACACCTACAAAAATGACCCCATTCTCTATCCCAGTAATGAAGTTAAAGAGAATACCCAATATTATCACGACCTTGACCCCGAAGTTAGAAGTTATTACGAAAACCTTTGGATTGAGGTTAAACTCAATTAAAAACAGCCGACTTTAGGTCGGCTGTTTTTTTATTTAATATAATCAATAATTTCTTTTCCGCTTTCTAAAACCAAATCTGGTTTATCTTGCGAGTTTTCTAAAATTTCATAGGTTGTTTCGCCACTCATAACCAAAACCGAAACACAACCTGCATTTAAACCGCTTTTTACATCGGTGTAAATTCTATCGCCCACAACAGCTGTTTCCGCTTTTGTATTGCCGGTCATTTTCATAGCAATTTGAGGCATTGCAGGTTCAGGTTTTCCAATAAATTTAGGGCGTCTTCCCGTTGCGTTAAAAATCATATCGCAAACACTTCCACAATCAGGCACACTGCCATATTCAGTGGGACAAACATAGTCCGGATTAGTGGCAATGTATCTTAATTCTCTGGTGCATAAAAGTTTAGAAACATCATCCAACTTCTTAAAAGTCAACTCGGTATCGTTACCCATAACAATACAGTCAACCTCATCAAGATTTTGGGTAACGGTAAATCCGTTAAGTTCTAATTCCTTTATAAAAGACCTTGTTCCGCAAACATATAATTTTTCATTTGGGCAGGTTTCTTTTAAATACATTGCGGTCGCTTGAGAAGAAGTAATAAAATCCTCTTTTGTTGCTTTTATGCCCAATTTTTCAAGTTTAATAACATAATCCTCCACACTTTTTGAAGAGTTATTTGTCATAAACAAATATTGCTTACCTTGGGCTTTAATAAGTTCCAACAATTCCTTTGTAAAATCATATAACTGATTTCCAAGATACAAGGTCCCATCCATATCAAATAAAAATAGTTTTATGTTTTTTAATACTGTTTTTTCCATAAAATCTCCTGCTAATTTTCATATTTTGTGATTGAAAAAATTACAAAATATGATATAATTATATAAATATTTTAACACACTTTCATTTAAAATACAACAACATCTTAAGGAGTAATTATGAGACTTTGCGGAATTTTAATGCCAATTTTTTCCTTGCCTTCTAAATACGGCATTGGAACATTAGGTTTAGAGGCCAAACGCTTTGTTGACTTTTTGGAAAAAGCCGGACAGAGTTATTGGCAAATTTTACCCTTAAACCCTACAAACTACGGTGATTCGCCCTATCAGTCCTTTTCTTCCTTTGCCGGAAACCCCTATTTCATTGATATTGAAACTTTAATTGAAGAAAAGTTAATTGATAAAGAAACCGCTGACAGTTTTGATTTTGGGGATAACTTTGAAAAAATTAATTACGGTAAGCTCTATGAAAACCGTTTAACACTATTGCGTTTGGCTTTTAAAAACTTTAAAAAGGACTCTAATTACATAAATTTTGTAGAGAAAAATTCCTTTTGGCTAAATGACTATTCCCTCTTTATGGCGCTTAAAAATGCTAATGATGATAAGTCTTGGCAAGAATGGGAAAAGCCATTGCGTTTTAGAGAAGCCGATGCTATTGATAACGCAAAACTTGAGTACGCCGAAGATATTGAGTTTTATAATTTCGTTCAATATCAGTTCGCAAAACAGTGGAAATCCCTCAAGAATTATGCAAATTCAAAAGGCGTTTCAATTATTGGCGATATTCCGATTTATGTGGCGCTTGACTCGGCAGATGTGTGGTCTGACCCCAAACAGTTTTTGCTTGATAAAAACTTAACTCCCACCGTTGTTGCAGGATGCCCACCTGATGCTTTTTCTGAGGAAGGTCAATTATGGGGTAACCCAATATATAATTGGTCACTTATGGAAAAAGATGGCTTTTCTTGGTGGAAAAGATATTTAGGCAATGCTTTGAATAAATATGATATAGTAAGAATTGACCATTTCAGAGGCTTTGAATCTTATTACACAATTCCCTTTGGCGACACCAATGCTAAAAAAGGAAAATGGAAAAAAGGACCCGACACAAAACTCTTTAACGCTTTCAAAGCGGAATTTGGCAAGGATTTACCTATAATTGCCGAGGATTTGGGATTCCTTACTCCTGCAGTTTTAAAAATGCTCAAAGCCACAGGTTTCCCCGGAATGAAAGTCTTGCAATTTGCTTTTGACCCCTCTTTAAAAAGCGACTATCTCCCCCATAATTTTAGTAAAAACTGTGTGGTATACACAGGCACCCACGATAATGACACAATTATCGGTTGGCTACGCTCAGCAGACGAAAACGAGGTTTTGTTAGCAAAACGCTATTTAAACTGCAACAGTGACAGTGATTTTAACTGGGCTATGATGCGCTCTGCATTAATGTCGGTAGCCAACACCTGCATTTTAATGATGCCCGACTTAATGGGTCTTGACTCGAGTGCCCGTATTAACACTCCCTCGACCTTGGGAGAAAACTGGCAATGGCGAATCAAAGGTGAATGTATTAACGACTGGTTGGCAGAAATTATATATAAAAACACCGAAATTTCCTGTCGATTACCAAAACCCAAAAAAGAAAAAGCTCCTTTTTAAAGGAGCTTTTTTTAATGCAAATATTCGATAAATTCTTTCAAAGAAGCAAAACCGCTTATTAAACAAATAACCCAACAAACAGGCACTGTATAAGGAATAATCATAACAAACGGAATTGTAAAAACCAGAAAACCCGTAATTTTATTAAACAAGGAATGGCTTGAGGCAAACTCGCCTTTTCTTATTGCATGGGTTATATATGCCGCAAGTCTGAAACTTAAAACAACGCCAACGCCAATCCAAAGAGACAAGGTCAACTTTTCCCAAAGCACAGGCATCAAAACTATAAGCATAACCGAATAAAACAAAAGGTCGGCAATACTGTCAAGCTTTGCGCCAAATTCACTAGTTAAATGTAGTTTTCTTGCAATAAATCCGTCAAACACATCGGTAAGTCCTGTTAATATGTAAATTATAAAAAACCATTTGTCAAACGGAGTTGTAAACAACAAAGCAAATGTACCGACAATACGCAAAGAAGTTATAAAATTCGGAACATTTTTTAATTTAGAATGCACTTTTAACCCTTCTCCTCAAAACTAAAACTATCTCTCATCACCTAAGAAGAATACCGCCATTGTTCCAGGTCCCGAATGAGCGCCAATTACAGGGCCAATATCAGTGATGACCTTGACATCAGCCGAGTATTTTTCAGCAAATTGAGTCGCAATATAGTTAGCGTCATCTTCCGCATCAGCGTGGCTTATAAATACGGTTTTATCGCTATTTTCAAGGCTTAATTCACCAAACTTATCAACCAAAGCGTTTAAAGATGCTTTTCTGCCTCTAACCTTGGAAACGCTGACAAGCTTACCCTCATTATCAACATGTAAAATAGGTTTAATACCCAAAACGCCGCCGACAAAAGCCACTGCAGGACTCACACGACCACCACGTTTTAGATAAACCAAATCTTCAACCGTGAACCAATGACAAACCGAAAGTCTTGTGTCTTCAATATACTTTGCTAATTCTTCTAAAGAATAACCTTCGTTTTTCTTTTGAACTGCCAAGTAAACTAAAAGTCCCTGACCTGCAGAAGCACAAAGAGAATCAACACAAAGAATCTTTCTGTCAGGATATTTTTCCTCTAACTCCTCACAAGCAATTCTCGAAGAATTAAATGTGGTGCTAAGACCCGAAGAAAAACCTATGTAAATAATATCTTGACCACGGGATAAAACATCATCAAAGAAATTTGCAAAAGTTTCCGGATTAATTGCCGATGTTTTTGCAATCTCACCGTTTCGTATTCTTTGATAGAAAGCCTTAATATCAGTACCCTCGTTTGAATACTCTATATTCTCACCGTCAAAACGGTAATTTAAATTTAAAAATTCTACTCCCCAATCCTTTAAAAGTTCGGGTTTTAAATCACAAGCAGAATCAGTGATAATTACATAATTGCTCATAAGTCACAACCTTTAAGAAATAAAAAATTTACCACTATTATACTCTAAAACTCATTAAAAGTCAACTTTTTGCAAAAGTCTTAAGAATTAAAATCTAATATAATCTGAGTGATGGAAAGAGTATATAATCTTTTCTTTTATAGGCTTTTTGAATATTTTTTCACAGGCAATCGAATAAAGATTTAATTGCTCTGCATAGGCTGAAGATAATTGCTCTAAATTATCGGTGCGGTCGGTTTTAAAGTCAAGTATTACAACCTCATCATTTTCTACAAAGCAAATATCCACCGCACCCTGAACTATAATTTTCTCATTTTCAAATTTTGCATCAAGGGTTTTATCTGCAATTAAAGCAGGAAGTTCGGTTAAAAACCTCATTTCTCTATGTACTGACTGAGCCTTTAAAATTCTTTTGAAAATATCACTTGCAAAGAATTTTTTAAGTGCATTAAGGTTTATAATTTGGGCTTCTTCCTCGCTTATAAATTCCCACTCTACAAGGCGTTCAAGTTCGCTCTCGGGTGTTTCCCATTTAGCAAAATTAAAAAACTGCATAACCTTGTGCATTGCAGTGCCTCGATTTGCCGCACTCATTTTATCCTTATTCATAAACTGAGGTCTCTGTGTAAAATTATATTTATCACTCTCAGCCTTGTTAGCAAGAACAGACACCGAAGCCTTTGACTGCAGTGAAAACAACTCCTCAAACGGATATTTATAAGAAATATTATTAGCCAAGTTTTGAGAGAATTCTCTATCCTCATTGTATTCGGTCTTTTCATTTTCAGCTACAGTTTCGGTTATTTCTTCATCTGAAGTGAGTTCGACTTTAACTCGGCTCTCGGTATCTTTGCAAATTATTGAAGAACCCGAGCCTCTTAAAGCCTTTGCATCAGGATGAAGCAACAACGAAACTAACAACCACTCAAAATAAGTCTTGGTGTTGGCAATCAAAGAAGCGGTAACCTTTCCCTCACTACCAATCAACTGACCTTTAACAGACTCAATCTTTTTCTCGGTGTTAGATAAAACTGCAGTAAAATGCAAAATGTCTTGCGTTCTTGTCATTGCAACATATAAAAGACGCAATTCTTCCTCTAAGCGTTCAAGTCGCAACTGTTCGAGTATTGCCTCACGGGAAATAGTAGTATATTGTGTTTTATCGTACTCGTCATAATACTTAAAGCCAATGCCCGACTTAGTCGTATAAACCGCTGACTGACGCACCTCGCTGCTGTTAAAAGCCGACGCCATACCAGCAATAATGCAAACAGGAAATTGCAGACCCTTTGAAGCGTGAATACTCATAATTTTTACGGTATCTTCTCCGCTTAGAGATACTGCCGACTTAATTCCCTTTTCGCCTTGCTTATACATATACTCAGCAAAAGCCGAAATTGAGCCCTTATAAAATTTCTCATAAGAAGCCGCATATTCAATTAAAAGAAGCAGATTATTCTTGCGTCTGGCACCATCGCTGAAAGCCGAAACAATATCAAAAAATCCCGTTTCTTCAATTAAAATTTCTAAAAGGTTTGATAAAGTATTGGTAACCGCATACAAACGGAATTTCTCG
Organism: Acutalibacteraceae bacterium; assembly: GCA_045531045.1. Taxonomy (GTDB): domain Bacteria; phylum Bacillota; class Clostridia; order Oscillospirales; family Acutalibacteraceae; genus UBA737. The sequence continues at coordinate 17,723 of JAZSDI010000129.1, forward strand.
ATTTTTTTAAGGAAATTCGAGCATTTTTTATTGCCCTTTTGAGCGGCAATTATAACGCAAGAATAGAGAGACCCATCTTTGCAATCAATTCTTAAATTTGCCATATCCTCGGCGGTAAAGCCAAAAATCGGAGACATCATAACCGTCAGCAATTCAACATCTCGTGAAGGGTTATCAATAACTCTAAGCAAAGATAACATCACAGAAATTTCGGTGTATTCGCAAAATCCCTCGGTGGAGAAATTAACAGGTATGCCTTGATTTTTAAGTTCTTCTGCTAGAACCGCCGCATTACCCTTCATTGAACGCAGAAGAATTGTGAAATCGGAATATTTTGCGGGTCTTAGCGTTTTCCCATCTTTGCGGATAACATTACCCGCCGCCATTGTTTCCTTTATAAAACGGGCAATTTGCTTTGCCTCGGCTCTTTTTTTATCGGTTTTGGGCAAAGCGTCTATGATATTAACACTGACCGCAGGATGACTGCTTTCGGGAAATTCACCCGAAGCAATAAGCATCTCTTCCCTATCGTAATTAATCTTGCCTGTCTCGGCAGTCATAAACTGTGAGAAGAAATAGTTAATAAACTCACAAACCTCAGGTCGTGAGCGGAAATTGTTGCCTAAAATTATCTTTTTAGGCTCGTCGTCCTTTGCGATTTCTGCATCGGTAAAAGTGTTTTTCTTATTCAAGAAATATTCTGGATTAGCGCCTCTGAATCCATAAATGCTTTGCTTTACATCTCCAACAGCAAAAAGTTTACTATCCTTATTTGAAAGAACATAGAAAAGCATATTTTGAAGGTCGTTTGTGTCTTGATATTCGTCAACACAGACCTCGTCAAACAATTCTAAAAATCCTTTTCCCTGTTCACTTACCTCAATTTTACCGTCTTTTTCGGTGCAGAGAAGTTTTAGCGCCAAGGCTTCGGTATTATGGAAGGTAAAGGTGTTTTCCTCTACATAAGCCTCAAACACACGGCTTGAAAACTCGTTTAATATTTCTGCCAAAAGTTTCATTGGGCTATACAATTTTTTAAACTGTTCAGAAATAAACTGTGAGTCAGCATAAAAAAGTTTTTTCAAAAATTCGGGCAGTTTCTTAATTTGGTCGTAAATATCCTTTGCCGCCTTAATTTCGGATATATCATTAGAACCCTTAACCGATGGCAAAGAGCCTAAATCAAAGGAATTTAAAGCAATATAAACACTGTCCCAATCATTTGTAGCAGAAGCTTCATCTAATCTTTCAAGTTGCTCTGATGCAATCAAAAATGCAGGCATAAATTTGTCTGCCATTTTTAAATCAGCAGACAGTAAATCCACCGCTTTTGACAAAGAAATTCTGTATTCTTTCACTAGGTTTTCGGCTCTTTTTAAAGCAAAAACACGCCAAGGGTTAGTCTTGGCAAAATTATCACCATAATAAGAATATAGCGTTTCAAACCACTTTTCAGGAAAAGGCAGTTGACGGCTGTATTCATATAAATTAAGCACTAAATCAGAGAAATTTCTTTCATCAAATTCCGCACCTACAATGTCAAGCAGTTCCTTAAAGTTTTCGTTGCCCGACTCAAAATACTCGTTTAAAATCTCGCCTAAAACTCGCTCATTTATAGGCTTTAAGGCGTTATTTTCGCTAATTGAAAAATCGGGAGAAATGCCAAGTTTCTCAAAATTTTCACGCACAAAATCAATGCAAAAAGAGTCGATTGTGCAGATTTTTGCAGAAGACAAAAGGTGTTTTTGAAGTAATAGCCCTGAATCTTCGGGGTTGTTTCGGCATTCCTCATCAAGTCTTTTTTCAATTCTTGAACGCATTTCTGCTGCGGCGGCATTTGTAAAGGTAACAATTAAAAGTTTGTCAGCGCTGACGGGGTTTACTTTTGAGCATAACTTTTTAATTACACGCTCAACCAAAACCGCTGTTTTGCCCGAACCCGCAGCAGCCGCAACCAATATATTGCCTTGTTTTTCAACAGCCATTTGCTGACTGTGGGTTAATTTAATCGACATTCAAATTCTCCTTTATTGCATCTATAACAGCAGAATTTTTAAGACTTTCAACACATTTAATTTCATTGTCCTCTATACCGCAGACCGACGCATACTCACAGTATTTACAAGCGTCATTTTCTCTTCCGTTAACGGGAGAAACCGAGATATCACCCTTTGAAATTAAATTTCCCGTGTCAGTCATTACCTTTTCTAAATGTTTGAAAATAAGTTCAAAGTCTTCAGCATCAATAAAGCTTTCAGAAACTTTACTTACAGTACCGTCCTTTTTAATGGTGAGTTTCGGGACAAACTCGCCCTTACCCTCTTTTTCCATAGCCCTGATAATGCTCTCATCGGCGGGAACAAGTCCGTTCATAGCGAGTCCCTTGCCGCTGATATCACGCTTAGAGGGTTTATAAAGAATACCTGCCGCTTTGAGACCCTTACTCTTCACAACAGCGTAAAGGTACAAAAGCATCTGCATATTAAGACCAAACAAAATATCGGGTAGTTTAAAGGATTTGCTACCTGTTTTATAATCAATTATTCTGACATATCCGTTATATTCATCAACTCGGTCAATACTTCCGTTTAGCAAAATTTCACCGCTGTCAAAGGGGAATTTAACATAAGGAATTTCGCCATTTTTACCAATTTTAAGTTCACAATGAGTGGGTATGAAATCGCACTGCTTCATCTCATCACTGATATTTCGCACAACCTCTTTCAAAGAGCGTGAAATACGGCTTACAAGGAAATCGGTTTTAGAGTCCTTAATACTTTCAAAACCGCCGACAAGACTCAAATACTCGTCAATATAGCGGTCACAAAGTTCATCTAAAAAGCTATATTCCAAATCAGCTATACCCTTTTTATACTCAGAAATTATCTTTTCAAGACAATAATGGACAATAGTACCCCTTTGAAGCACATTGAAATCAGCAGTTTTCAAATTTTCTGCCTTAAGACCGTAACGGCAAAAATACGAGAAATGGCAACGGTTAAAGGTATCGAGCCTTGTAGCAGACATATAGATATCCTTACCGTAAAGTTTTCTTGCAGTTTCTTCAGATAAAGACTCCTCTTTTTTAACCTTACCCTCACCCACAACGGCAATGTTTTTGCCGATTTCGGTATTTTCCAAAACACTTTTGATGGAAATTGCTCTCTGAGGGTCATTTTTCAATGAACGGCAATAATCACTAAAGGCAGTGCTCAAGGTTTCGGGTACTGTATTTTTATCAGCCTCTTTAACCTCTATATTTATTTCTTCTGAAAGTTTTGAAACAAATGTTGCAGGTTCCTTTTTCTCGCCTGTCAGTGAATTTTCGCTGTATGTAATATAAAGCTTGTCCGATGCACAGCAAACATTACAGTAAACAAGGTAGTTTTCATCTATCGAAGCATCAAGTGAATTATCCGAAATGTTAATTCCCTGCTCGATTAACTTCTTACGCTCAGGCAAAACAAACAAACCGCTGTTACCGATAGTCTTTGGAAATTCGCCTTGATTTGCACCCAAAATAAAAGCGATTTTGGGTCGGGAGGGTCTGATTCTGTCAGCTGAGCCAAAAATAACTTCATCCAAGGTTTGCGGAATAACACCAACCGAGGTCAATGAAACCGCCAAATTCAGTGCATCACAAAACTCCTTTTTAGTGATTGAACTATCACCAAAACACAATACCTGACTGTCCAAAATTTTAATATACTCATCAAAAGCCGATTTAATTGCATAAGAATAAAAGGTATTATCAATACCCTTATATTTGTCACATATTTGATTGAGTTTGGAGGCACTATCGCACTCCTCAAAAAGCTTCATAATTGCTTTTGTATAGGATTTTGCATTACCGCCTAAATTGTTTTTAAATTCAAGAATTGGTAAAAGAGCGGACTCACGAAGACGGTTGATTTCCTCAAGGTCAAGAGCCGTCTTACCATTTTTATCATTATCGGTCGTAAGACCTCTCGGGTCCATATCCCACTCTTTTTCCCACATTTTGCCCTTTATACCCCAAACAAAGGTATAGTTTTCAAGCTTGGAAATTTGTTCGGGATTTAAGGTGCCAAGACCTGTTTTATGGAAATTTAAAATCCCCTCGGTTGAAAGATTAATAGCCTCAAAAGCATTCTCCACAGCCACAGCCAAGGGAAAGGCTGAAAGCGGAATTTTACTGTCATAAAAACAGTTTACATTATTCTTTTTACAAGCAGTTTGCACTGCCAAGCGGTATTTGTCAGCATCCCTTGCGATTATAACAAAATCACGGTATCTGTAATTCTCTTCTCTTACCAATTTTCTGATTTCGGATGCAACAAACAAAGCCTCATCATAAATGGTTGAAGCCTTTATAATTGATAGGTTTTCTGTATTTTGTATATCGGTTTTAGCACCTGCCAAAACCCTTTCGACATGGGCTAAAGCCGCATTATTATAACGGCTTTCGGTTAAAACAATCGGCTCTGCAATCTTAACATTACGGCTTTTGGCAATACTTTCAATACTGCTTACTGCCTTTCTGATGTTCGAATAAACGCAATACTCCCCTTTAATTTCAGGGTCATTTGTAAGGCTTATATATACATCTTTAGCACCCACAATTATTCTCTCAATAATCTTATATTGCTGACCTGTGAAACCCTTGAAAGAGTCAAGAAAGACCGTTTTATCCTTAAAATAGGGATAGTTTTTCAAAGACTCATAAACCCTTGTCAAAGTGTCGGCAGGGTCAATAAATTTCTCACCTAAATTGAGATTATAATTTTCATAAATCAGCGCTAAATCTAAGACTTTTAATTTTAAAGTGTGGTAAGAAAGATTTTCGGCAGTCCTTCTTAAATCATCGGGTGTTACGGCGTTGATTTTAAATTCGCCTATTGTATCTAATAAAGTTTTAGCAAAGTTTATAGAAGACTTGTATTTGCCCCAAAGCCCTAAATCATCGGCTACCGAATTCAAGGTTTTTTTCATAAATACAATTTTATCGCTATCGCTCAGAAATGTACCCGCAATACCACCGATATTTCTTCCGATTTCATCATAAAGTCGAGTAAAGCTTGTAACATTTACAAACAATGATGCCTCGTCACCAATAGTTTCTATAATCGCTTTTTCGTTTTCAAATGTAAACTGCTCAGGCACTATAAGCACAGAGCTTTCACCCTTTTGTGTAAGGGCTTTAATTTGCTCTAAAACTGTATATGTTTTGCCCGAAGACGGACGGCCGAAGATAAACTGAAGCACACTTTTCACTTCCTCTTTATAGATAAATTAATTATATCATAAATCCTAAAAAAAGGCTACAAAAAAAATAGGAACAGCCGAAGCTGTTCCCAAATTTAAAGATAATTATATTTAAAAGATTTATTTTCAATCAGTCTTTTTTTGTATTCGGCTATGTAATACTTTGCCATAGATAGATTTTGTTCACTGTAATTTCCGCATTCTTCGGGTTTTGCGCCTGGAATTTCACCCTCAAAACCAATAATATAATCACACATTTTCAAAATCAAAGGGTAAATATCCTCACTCTTTTTTTCGCCAAACACCAAAAGATAACAACCCGTTCTGCAACCCATCGGTCCAAAATAAACAATATCATCTTTATTATCAGAATTTCGCAAAAAGGTCGCACCCAAATGCTCTATTGTGTGAAGTGCGGGTATATCAATTACAGGCTCACGGTTTGGCATAGTTATTCTAAGGTCGAAGGTTGTAACCTTTACACTGTCACGCTCATCGACCCTCGAAACATATAACCCTGAATCGAGATTTAAATGGTCAATAGTGAAACTTGCAATTTTTTCCATTATTTAAGTCCCAATTCAGCCGAATGTATTGGTGTTAAGCCGTGTTTACTTAAAAGATCAATGAAATTATCATAATCGGTAACACGGAAAACCATATAAGCCTTATCGTTTTGATGGGTAAAGAGAGAATACATATACTCAATAGAAACATCACTCTTAGCAAGCATATTGAGAAGTTCAGAAAGACCTGCGGGTTTATCGGGCACTGCAACAACAGTTACAGGGTTAACCTTAATAATATTGCCGTTTTGGAGTAAAACATTTTTTGCGTTTTCAGAATCATCCGCAATAATACGCAATACGCCGTAATCTGCAGTTTCAGCAATAGAAATTGCCCTTAAATTGATTTTATTTTCTGCTAAAAGACCTGTAATTTCTGCCAACTGTCCCGTGCGATTTTCAAGAAAAACCGAAATTTGATTAACTGCCATTTCTCACACCTCTAAATCTTTCTTTTATCAATAATTCTAACAGCCTTACCCTCACTGCGGGCAATAGATTTTGGAGCTACAAGTTTTACCTTTGCATAGATACCAAGCATTGTTTTTAAAGCGGCAACAAGATCTTTTTCCATTGTGGTAATCTTACCTAAATTATCCGAGAATAACTCAGGTGTCATTTCAACCTGTACTTCCAAAGTATCTGAATTGTTAACTCTATCAACAATTATTTGGTAATTAGGATTATAACCCTGTTCTAATAAAACAGTCTCAATCTGAGACGGGAAAACATTAACACCCTTAATAATCAACATATCGTCGCTTCTACCCATGGGTTTACTCATTTTCAACAATGTTCTTCCGCAAGAACATTTTTCACGGGATAAAACACAAATATCACGAGTGCGGTAACGAAGAAGCGGAAAAGCTTCTTTTGTAATACAGGTAAAAACAAGTTCGCCCTTGGAGCCGATAGGAAGAACCTCCTCGGTATCAGGGTCAATTATCTCTGCAATGAAGTGGTCTTCGTTAATATGCATACCTGTTTGTTCTTCACACTCAAAGGAAACGCCGGGACCCGAAATTTCGGTTAATCCATAAATATCATAAGCCTTAATTCCTAAGCCTTTTTCAATATCACGGCGCATATTTTCACTCCAAGCCTCAGCACCGAAAATACCTGCCTTAAGCTTGATTTGGTCTCTTAGACCACGTTCATGAATAGACTCCGACAAATATGCCGCATAAGAAGGTGTACAGCATAAAATTGTTGAGCCTAAATCGGTCATAAACTGAAGTTGTCTGTCAGTATTACCCGAAGACATAGGAAGAGTCAAAGAGCCAACCTTATGAGAGCCGCCGTGGAGTCCTGCACCGCCGGTGAACAAACCGTAACCGTATGCCACTTGTACAACATCTTCCTTAGTGCCACCAACAGCCACAAGGGCTCTTGCGCAACAGTCTTCCCACAAATCAATGTCCTCTTTTGTATAGAAAGCAACTACTCTTTTACCGGTTGTGCCCGATGTGGATTGAATACGAACACAATTTTTTAAATCGGTGCCCAAAAGACCGTAAGGGTAAGCGTCACGCAAATCATCCTTTGTTAAAAAAGGTAATTTATGTAAATCATCAACACCCTTGATATCCTCGGAAGTAACACCCTTGGCTTCCATTTTTTTGCGGTAATAGGGCACATTTTCCCAAACGTGCTTAACCTGTTTTACAAGTCTCTCGTCTTGTAAAGCACGAATTTCCTCATAAGAGGCAGTTTCAATTTCAGGTTGATAATACTTACTCATTTGAATCACTCCTTTATGCGTTTGCACCAAGCTCAAAAGCTTTTTTGTTAAGTTCTAAAAACTTAGGTGGAACGCTCGTCTCAATAGCGGTTTGCCATTCCTCTTCAGTAAAATCAAAGAATTTAGAAAGCATACCCATTAAAACAATATTAACTGCCTTTGAAGAACCTGCCTTTTCGGCTAATTTCAAAGCATCAAAAGCAATAAGGTCAATTCCCTTTGCTTTGATTTTTTCAGCCAAATTTTCGGGATATTCTGCCGCACCTGTAATTACGGGCATTGGATTTATTTGTTGGGTATTGGTAATAATTTTACCGCCGGGTTTTAAAAATTCGGTATAACGGGCAGCCTCTAACATTTCGAAAGAAATGATAAAATCTGCTTCGCCCTTGTCAATAACAGGAGAATAAACCTTATCGCCGAAACGAACATAGGTAACAACGCTGCCGCCTCTTTGACTCATACCGTGAACTTCGGAAACCTTAATATCATAACCCTTTGTAAGCAAAAGTTTACCCAAAAGCTTAGAGGCTAAAAGACTTCCCTGACCGCCAACACCGACAATCATAACATTTTTAGTTTTCATGGTTTAGTCCTCCTCTGCCTTTAATGCGTCAAATTTGCAAAGCTGACCGCAAACACCACAACCGGTGCAAAGTGTATTATCAACCACTGCCTTGCCGTCCTTCATACTAATTGCAGGACAACCAATTTTCATACACATTTTACAGCTTTTACACTTATCAGGGTCAACCACTAAGGGTTTGCTGTATTTAACATATTTAAGTAATGCACAAGGACGGCGGGAAATTATAACCGAAGGCTCAGCAATAGCTAATTCCTCTTTTATAACCTTGTCGCACTCTGCCAAATTATATGGGTCAATGACACGAACTCTCGCAATTCCAACTGCCTTACACAAAGCCTCAAGGTCAATTTTAGAAGCAGGGTCGCCCTTTAAATTAAAGCCTGTGGTTGGGTTTTGCTGATGCCCTGTCATACCTGTGATAGAGTTATCAAGAATAATAACGGTAGAATTAGAAGAGTTATAA
>JAZSDI010000146.1:0-9323 GCA_045531045.1 Acutalibacteraceae bacterium
CGTCTAGTGAATGCTTGTTGCAACAAGTTCAAATTGTTGAACGTGTAGCCAATTTGATTTTGGATGAAGGTTAAATCATTTTGTTCCATAATAAAAAATCCTTTCAGTAAATAGTTTACTAAAAGGCATAATAATATCCGACAAAAAACACTATCTCTGTGCACCGAGATAGGAAATGTCGGACAACATAGATTAAATTCAAATCTTTGTTTTCGGATGTTTACAGATATTCACTTGCATGAACAAAAATAAACGCACAGAAACAATGTATCAAATTTAAAATATTATGCCTTCAAGCAACTATATTTTAGCAGAAGAACAGGTGAAAGTCAAGTGAAACCAGACTGATAAATATACTCTAAAAATTGCTCAAAAAAATAAATTTCAAAAAAATTATGGTGTTCTCTTGACATTTTCCCCTGCTGCAGCAGACACCATAATGCAATTTTTAAAGGATACAAATACAACACCCGAGGATTATGACTTAATATTCACGGGTGATTTAGGTTATGTTGGAAGACACTGTCTCTATGAACTGTTAGACAAAGAGGGGATTGATATTAAGTGCCGTCATACAGACTGTGGCTGTATGATTTTTGATAAAGATGCTCAGGATACACACTCGGGCGGTTCGGGTTGCGGTTGCAGTGCAAGTGTTCTGGCTTCCTATGTTATGCACAGAATGGAAGAAGGGCAACTAAACAATATTCTCTTTATTTCAACAGGGGCATTAATGTCGCCAACATCTAGTTATCAAGGAGAAAGTATACCTGGTATTGCGCATTTAATTAATATTAAAAATTAGTTTGACCCGTGGGTTATAATTTGTTATAATATAATAAATATTGGCGAAAGGCAGGAATATTATGGAAAAGCAAATTTTATCCCTTATAGAAAGCAAAAGCTTTTCTAAACTAAGGCAAATGCTTTCTGAACTTAATCCTGCCGATATAGCACTTATTTTAGAAGAGGCAGAAAAACACGATTTGCCCTTGGTTTTTAGAATTTTACCAAAGGAACTTGCGGCTGAAGTTTTTGTTGAAATGGAAAGCGATATGCAACAGCATTTGATCGAGTCTTTCAGTGATGCCGAGCTTAAAGGCGTTATGGATAAACTCTTTATGGATGACGCTGTTGATATTATCGAAGAAATGCCCGCTATTGTTGCTAAAAGAATTTTAAAACAGACCGATTCTAAAACTCGTCAAATGATTAATAAGCTTTTGGCATATCCGGACACTTGCGCCGGAAGCGTAATGACTACCGAGTATCTCAGCGTTAAACGTAATATGACTGTTGATGAAGCATTCCAGCGTATTCGTGCAAACGCTGTTGATACCGAGTCGATATATACTTGCTACGTAACCGACAGAAGCCGTAAACTCTTAGGAGTTATTACCGTTAAGGAACTTCTTTTAAGTCCGCACGATGCTATTATTGAGGATTTAATGGAAACCAACATTATTTCCGCTGGAACGCTTGACGACAGGGAAGAGGTTGCTAATTTATTCGAAAAATATGACCTATATTCTTTGCCTATCGTTGACACCGAAAACCGTCTTGTTGGTATTATCACGGTTGACGACGCTATCGACGTTATGCAAGAAGAAGCATCTGAAGATATTGAAAAGATGGCGGCTATTCTGCCAAGTGAGAAAAGCTATTTGAAAACCGGTGTTTTCGAAACCTTTAAATCCCGTATTCCTTGGCTTTTATTCCTCATGATTTCCGCCACTGTGACGGGTGCGATTATCACGTCGTTTGAAAGTCGGTTATCACAGTGGATAGGACTTATCGCATTTATCCCAATGCTTATGGGTACTGGTGGTAACTCGGGTAGTCAGTCTTCGGTTACTGTTATTCGTGCTTTGTCACTTGGTGATATTGAGTTTAGTGATATTTGGCGTGTTATTTGGAAAGAACTTAGAGTTTCGGTAATTTGCGGTGTTGTTCTTGGTGCTATTAACTTTGTGAAACTGTATTTTATTGATTATTTGTTACTGCACAGCTTTGATGACGGTGTGCATTTTATTGAAATGACCGCTGTTTCTTTGACACTTGTTTTGGTCGTTATAATTGCAAAACTTGTTGGTTGCACTTTGCCTATAGCCGCTAAGAAACTAGGCTTTGACCCTGCTGTTATGGCAAGTCCTTTGGTTACAACCATTCTGGATGCTTTGTCACTTATAATTTATTTTACAATAGCAATTTTGCTTTTAGTTTAATTTTTTTGGAGGTTTACAAATGTCTATTAAAATTTCACCCTCTGTTTTAGCGTCGGATTTTCTATCATTGAAGGATGATATAAAAAAGCTTGAAGCAGCAGGGACTGATATGCTTCATTTGGATGTTATGGACGGTATTTTTGTTCCAAATATTTCATTTGGAGCACCCTTTATTGAATCCGTTAAAAAACACTCTACAATCACTCTTGATGTTCATTTGATGATTGACCGACCGCACCGTTACATAAAAGAATTTGCAAAATTTGCTGATATTTTAGGCTTTCATTACGAGGCGGGCAGTGACGTTGCCGAAACCTTAAAAGCAATTAGAGAAGCAGGTTGTAAATCTTGTCTTACAATTAAACCTTGCACCGAGCCAGAGGAAATTTTTGAATTTTTACCTCTTTGCGATATGGTGCTTGTTATGTCGGTTGAACCAGGCTTTGGTGGACAAAGTTTTATGCCGATGGCATTGCCCAAGCTTGAGAAATTAAGAAAAGAAATCGACCGTTTAGGACTCGATATTGATTTAGAAGTTGATGGTGGTATTAACCGTGAAACCGCACCGCTGGCTGTCAAAGCCGGTGCTAATGTTTTGGTTGCAGGAAGTTATGTATTCTCAGCGGAGGATATGTGTGCAGTTATTAAGGAAATCAAAAACTTAAAATAAGGAGTTTAAAATGAGTTATAAGGGACTTAAAAGCGGTACCGACATTAGAGGTATTGCTTCTGATTTAGGCGGTAAAGAGGTTAACTTAACAACTGAAGCGGTATATGATATTACTTCTGCTTTTGTTGTTTGGTATACAAACAAATTTTCACGCAATTCTGCAGACTTAAAAATTGCAGTTGGCAGAGATTCGAGAATCACAGGTAAAAGCATTGCTGACACTGTTATTAAAGCACTTACCAATTCGGGGGTTACAGTTTACAACTGCGGTATGTCTTCAACTCCTTCAATGTTTATGACAACCGTTGATATGAATACTGACGGTGCAATTCAAATCACCGCAAGTCATCATCCCTTTGACCGCAACGGTCTCAAATTCTTTATTCCCTCAGGCGGTTTAGAGAGCGAAGATATCGTTGAAATTGTGGCTTTGGCTGATGATTCTGAGTCAGTAATTTGCGAGTCAAAAGGCATCGTTATTCCCGTTGATTTTATGGCAGGTTATTCCGACCGACTCAAAAGAATGATTTGCGAGGGCGTTAATAAAACTGCCGAGGAATTGCCTTTAAAGGGCTTGAAAATCGTTGTTGATGCGGGTAACGGTGCGGGTGGCTTTTATGAAAAGGTGCTAAGTGATTTGGGTGCTGATACAAGCGGAAGTCAGTTTTTGGAGCCTGACGGTATGTTCCCAAACCATATTCCAAATCCTGAGGATAAAACTGCAATGCAAAGTATTTGTCAAGCTGTTTTAAATGCAAAAGCTGACTTAGGTATCATTTTCGATACCGATGTTGACAGAGTAGGTTGCGTTGGCGCTGACGGTACTGAGATTAACCGCAACCGCCTTATTGCATTGGCCTCTTATATTGCCTGTGGCGGCAAAAAGGACGCCGTTATTGTTACAGATTCGGTTACAAGTGATGGATTAAAAACATTTATTGAAGAAGATTTAGGTTGCAAACATTACCGCTATCGTAGAGGTTATAAAAATGTAATTAATAAGGCTATTGAATTGACTGAGAAAGGTGAATTTTGTCCTTTAGCTATTGAAACCTCGGGTCATGCGGCTTTAGAGGAAAATTATTTCCTTGATGACGGCGCATACTTGGTAACAAAAATTGTTATTGAACTTGCTAAGGGTAAGAAGTTAGAGAAGATTACCGAGACACTTAAAACACCCGTAGAAGAGAGGGAAGTGCGCTTTAATATTAAGGCAGAAGATTTTAAAGATTATGGACAGATGGTTATTGATAAGCTTAATGAATTTGCTCTTTCGAAGCCTGAATTCAAGGTTGCGAATGATAACCGTGAAGGCATTAGAATTTCCACCGAAAACGGTTGGTTCTTGCTAAGACTTAGTGTTCACGACCCTGTAATGCCAATGAATTTTGAAAGCGATGTTGTCGGCGGAATCGATAAAGATATTGAATCTATCAAAGATTTCTTTACTCAATTTGAAAAACTTGATATTTCGGCTTTATAAAATGAAAAAGCACCCTTTTAAAGGGTGCTTTTCTTTTTTTGGTGCTATTAGCAGCAACCACAGTTGTTGTCGCAACCGCAACCACAGCCGTTATTAGCAGTGTTAGTGCCGCAAGAGCCGCCGCAGCAGAAGAGAATGAGGATAAGGATGATTATCCAAGAGCAGTTGTTTCCACCGAAGTTACACATTTTCTTGACCTCCTTTGCCTGTTTTCATCACATACTATGCTAAAAGGCACAAAGGTGTTACAAAATAATTATGTTTATTAAAGTCTTAAAGAAATTAATGTAATTTAAAGAGAAATTTGAATATAAATTAGTTGAATTTTAATGGAATTTTTTGGTTATACAACTTATATTACTAAGTCTTGAGGGAGAAAACTTAAATTTTCTTTATTGAAAATTCTTCAAAAAAATTTCAAAAAACCTCGAATTATATGGCAAATTTTTTTGAATATTTATAAAAGACATAAATTAGATTAGAAAAATTTGGTTATAATTCCTTGTGTTTGTCAATTTTTTAATTTTTATTGACTTTTAAATCACAAATTGTTTTCCGTACTTTTTGAATTGTATTCTGTATTCCCTTGTTTATGCCTATAAGATATAATAATTTTGTACTATTGTATTCTTGTGCTTTTTATACCTTTGTGTGACTCACAAGATTCAACTGAAAAATGTTTGAAAGGAAAAATAATATGGGCATTGTGAAAAAGACAATTTGTTTGTTACTGGTTATGGCACTTTGCGTTTCATTGGGAGGTTGCAAGAAAAAGAAAAAGCAAATCGTTATTGTTAAACGGCCTGCTTCTCAAGTTACTGACACAACCGATAATTTCGTTGATGACGAGACAGAGTTGGATGAAATCGACGAAGAGGTTTATGAATCTTTTCGTGAACTTGCTGAAAAAAATGATACAACCGCACCTCGTGAAAAAGAATATACCGTTGAACCTGTTGGCTTCTCTTTGAGTGACGAGTATACAGTGGTATATCCAAATGGTGACATTCAGTTGAAACAAGCGGCACAAAAATTGGTCGACTATTTTTCGGCAAACGGTTTAAAGCTTATCGTTGTTTCCGATTCATCAGCGGCAAAAGATAAAGAGATTCTTGTTGGTAACACAAACCGACTTCAGTCTTCGCTAGCCGAAAACCAATATGCTGTTTCTGTTGTTGGCAATAAACTTTTCTTTGAGAGTGGCAACTTTAATGGTGCTATCAAAGCTGTTTTGTGGTTCACTTCCTTAAAGTATCAAAGCGGTAGTGTGAATACTTTAACCGGTCAGTATGAATTTTCATCAACAGTTGAAAGAGCAGACGGTACATATAATTTTGTTTGGGGCGACGAGTTTGACGGCGACACCCTTGATACTAACAAGTGGAGTCTTACCACCAGTATCAGCGCTGAAAGTTCTTTTAAACTTTCCCGTGACCCCGCTGCGTTAAATGTGTCCGACGGTCTTTTAAAATTAACAGCACTTCGTTGGTTAGATGCTGACAATAACCAAATTCAAGCGATTGCTCCTTACACGGTAGAAGGAAAACGCTTTATGAATTTCCAATACGGTTATTTAGAAATGAAAGCCAGAATCCCGTTTGGTGAGGGAGCTTGGCCGTCATTATGGCTTTCGGGTGCTTGCAGACAAGATTCTCCCGTTAGCACATTGTTTGATAGAGGCGATATTATCCCTTCAAACTTCTCTGCTGAAATTGACATTGTTGAATACACAACTCTCCAACCAAATTTACATAAATGGTTCTATGATGATCCAGAGGTTAATGAACTTATTAAAAACATTGAGTTAGATTCTGAAAGACATTCCTCTTATGGTTATGTTATTAATAAGAACAAACAAAAAATGACAAAAAGTGATTTAAGTTTAGATCCTCAACAAAATTACATATACCAAACTGTTGGATTTGAGTGGACACCGAATGATATGACTGTTTATCTTAACGGTGAAAAATATTTTAATTATAATTGGAAAGAAAGTCTCCAATTAGATGATTTGAATGATATGTCCGATTTCTTAAATCCTGTATTCATTCGTTTAAACAATCATCTTCTTCCAAAAAATATTCCTGCTGATTTTTCTTCCTTGCCTTGCGAATTCTTCGTAGAGTATGTGAGACTTTATCAAAAACCCAATACCGGCGGTCTTTGGCTTGCTGAGTAAATATATAAATGAAAATAATTTTAAGGAGAAAAAATATGAAAAGTAAACTTGTTAGAATCTTAGCGTTAGCCCTTGCAATGGTTATGGTAGTTTTTGCTGCCGGCTGTGGTGATGAAGAGGTTGAGATCGTTTATCAGTACGAAGATGAATCACAATCTGCTTCTACTGATGATAGCGCAACAACTTCCGAAGATGATGCTAGTGCAACAACATCTACTTCTTCCACTAAGAAACCTGGCTCAAAAGGCGAATCTGTTATTAATGACAACGTAAATCCTGCGGATTACAGTGGTACTACTATAAGATATGCTACTTGGCGTAACCCTGCTCAATATGAAGATGGTCCTGTTGTAAAAGCGTTTGAGAAAAAATATGGCATTAAGGTTAAAGTTGACTTGATGACCGAGTCCGAATACACACAAAAAGTTATCGGTAATATGAGTTCTGGCAACTCTCCTGATATATATTTCTCAACATACACATTCCCTTACTGCATACGTGTTCTTCAGCCAATTGATGCTGCAAAGCTTAATTTAAATGAATCTGTTTGGGATAAATCACTTATTGATATCGCTACTGTTAATGGAAAAACTTATCTCGTTGATACCGTTGGTAACATCTGGAAAGATGAAGATATGATTTTCTTCAATAAAAAGATTTTCAAAGACAATGGAATTTATTCTCCCGAAGATTATCAAAAACAAGGTAATTGGACCTTTGAAACCATGGAAAAATGTATGAAGGATGTAGCCGCTTTAGGTACCAAGTATATTGGCGGTGCAATTCACCTTGAAGGTTTAATTCATGCTGCAGGTGGCAGTGTTATCGGTTTGAAGGATGGCAAGTTCTATAACGGAACTCAAAACACTGTTACTCAGGATGTTATGAAGTGGGCATCTACCGGTCTAAAAGAAGGTTGGTTAAGCACAACTTCTATTTACACTGCACTTAATGAATTCCCCTTAGGTAATGTTGGTGTTGCTGTTTTACATTCTTTCGGTTTAAAGAAGACAGGTTATTTAAGAAATATGAAGTCAAGTGATATTGGATTTACATATCTTCCTTCTTGGAAGGGTAATGCTTACACACCAACTTCTTTTGTACGTGGTTGGGGTCTTTGTAAAGAAGCTAAAAACCCAGTTGCTGCAGGTATTTTCTTGCGTTACTATCTTGATGTTAATAACTATGATACAGGCTCTGCATTTATTTCTAAAGATGCTGAGAACTTCTTCTTCAAGCTAACATCAACAGCTACTCAGAATAAGAGTTTCTATTTCTGCTACGGTTCAGGTGTAAACGGTGTTACCGGTAAAGAATCTGCTGTTGGCGATTATATCAGCACTCCTGCTCACGCTGACCCACTTCAGGTTGTACCTACTATAAAGGCATACCAAGGTCAAATAGAGGCAGATGTTGCAAAACTTAATGAAACTCTTAAATAAAATTAATCCTGATTTTAATTCACGAAAGGAATAGAAGATGGATATATTAAAAACTTTTAAAAACAAATCAATTTTCCATAAAGCCCTTTCATTATTAATTTGCGCTGTAATGATACTTTCGGTTTTTACCGTTAGTATCGTTGCTCGTGCGGATAGTTCTGATGTTTGGGATGGAAGTGTTTCAACCTCTCTTGAAGGTTCTGGTACGGCCGCAGATCCTTACTTGATTGCAAATGGCTCAGACCTTAGATATATGGTAGAAAGCAACAACGTAGCTACTTCTGCTGCTGATACTTCCTATAAATACTATAAGATTACAAAAGACATTTATCTTAACAATGTTGCATCTAATAAGTTTTTAGATGCTAAAGATGCCGATCTTAATGCTCAAGGCTACAACGGTTGGTTTACTGGCTCTAATTCATCCGGTTTCTTTGGTGAATTAGATGGTGCAGGCCATACTATTTACGGTCTTTACTATGAAAATACCAGTACCAATAAAACAGTAGGTCTAATTCCTACCGTTATGGGTGGTACAATTAAGAATCTTAACCTTAAAGATTCTTGTGTAGGTGCTAACTGGGCAGCAGGTGGTATTGTCGGTTACAAATTAGGTGCTACAAAGCCACTTACTGTTACTAACTGTTCAGTTGATAACAGTAAAATTGTCACAACAACCAGTGTTCGTTGTGGTGGTATTGTTGGTGGTGCCGGTACAGCTAATACAGTAATCGCTGTTTCTAATTGCGCGGTAACTAACTCAACTATCAAATGTCATTCAAGCGGTTATTCTAATATTCAGTCAAGCCTTTTGGGTTACATTGGTGATAAGACAGGTACTTATACAGTAACTAATTGCTTTACGGGTAATGCAGGACATCCTGTAACTCATACAAATAACACAACCAACTTTGCTAAGTATACAAATTACATTACTTATACTAATGTATATACCGATGCTAATCATGATCTCACTGCTACCGGCGTAACAAAACTCACTGCCAGCCAAATGAAGGGCGAAGCTGCTAAGACAAATATGCAAGGCTTTGATTTCACTTCCGTTTGGAAGACAGTTGAAAATGGTTATCCTACTTTTATCAGTGATAATAAGAATATTTGGGATGGTTCAAAAGCTACAAGCTTAGATAAATTTGAAGGTAAAGGTACCGTTACCGAGCCTTACCTTATTAAAACAGGTGCCGAGTTAGCTTATGTGGTTTCAACAAACCTTACTGATGGTTTGCATTTCAAACTTGCTAATGATATCTATCTTAATGATACTTCTAAGGCTGACTGGAAAACCACTGCACGCAATTGGGTATGG
>JAZSDI010000069.1:0-10504 GCA_045531045.1 Acutalibacteraceae bacterium
GAGGCAAAGGTTTTAGAAAATATAGGATATAACGCAATTTTTTGCGAGAAAACCGAATTGCCTTTTGATGTGGCAGGTGCGCTTTCTTTTGAAAATCAAGCGCAGTTTAACCCATTAAAATTTTTGTATACAATAGCCAAGGGGCTTAATATTTACGAAAACACTGCCGTTAAAGACTTGCTTGATACCACTGCAATTACCGATTTTGGAAAAATCACCGCCAAAAAGATTATAGTTGCTACCCATTTTCCATTTATAAATAAGCACGGACTTTATTTTATGAAAATGTATCAGCACCGCTCGTATGTTTTGGGTCTTTCAAACGCACATCATTTAAAGGGAATGTATGTTGATGAAGATTTGAAAGGACTTTCCTTTAGAAATTACGGAGATTTGCTCCTATTGGGCGGTGGCTCACACAGAACGGGTAAAAAAGGCGGAAATTATATTGAACTCAGGGAATTTGCAAAGCATTACTATCCCGAAGCAGAAGAAAAATATCATTTTGCAACCCAAGACTGCGAAACTCTTGACGGTATGCCCTATATAGGCAAATATTCCAAACAGACGGAAAATCTATGTGTTGCAACAGGTTTTAATAAATGGGGTATGACTTCATCAATGGTTGCGGCGGAAATTTTAAAAGACGAGATTTTGGGTGCAAAAAACGATTATGCTGAAATTTTCGACCCCTCAAGGAGTATGATGTTCAAGCAGTTGGGAGTAAATGTATTTGAGTCGGTATCGGGTATGCTAACGCCAACAAATAAACGCTGTCCTCATTTGGGTTGCGGACTTAAATGGAACAGGCAAGAACACACTTGGGATTGCTCTTGCCACGGCTCTCGATTTGATGCTGACGGAAGTTTAATAGACAACCCTGCAAAGAAAGATTTATCTAATTCTTAAATTGCTAAAATCTATTGAAAAAAAGGGGAGAGTGTAATATAATTAAATGATATAAGGGGGGATTGGTTTGAAGAAATTTTTAAAACAACTTTCACCGCCACGAATTATCGCTTTCGGTTTTTTGGCGGTTATTCTGCTCGGTTCTGTTTTACTGATTTTACCCTTCAGTTTAAAAGATGGGGTCAGACTCAGTTATGTTGACGCTCTTTATACTTCAACCAGTGCCGTTTGTGTAACAGGTCTGACCGTTGTTGATACAGGAAATGCTTTTTCGCCATTGGGTCAGTTTATCCTTGGACTTTTAATTCAAATTGGCGGTCTTGGTGTCACCTCTGTCGGTGCGGGAATAATTCTTGCTATGGGTAAAAAGATTAATGCAAGGGGCAGAAATTTAATAGTTGAAGCTTCTAATCTCGGCACAAGAGGCGGCACAATCAAATTCCTCAAAAGCGTATTTTTCACAACTATTACTATTGAACTTATAGGCGCAATATTCAGTTTTTTAGTTTTTGTCAGGGTTTATCCTCCACTCAAGGCTTTGGGTTACAGTTTATTTCATTCGGTTGCGGCGTTTAATAATTCGGGATTTGATAATTTAGGTCTTTCAGGAGAGGTTTATAACGGTGTAAGTTTAATTCCGTATCAAAACAATTTGTTATTTAACCTTGTTACCTGCGCACTTATATTCCTTGGCGGTATAGGCTTCCTTGTTATAAAAGAGGTTATATATAAGAGATTTAAATGGAAAAAGCTTTCAATGCACGCAAGGGTTGTTTTGAGTATGAGCTTGGTTCTGACGGTTGTTGGAACCCTGCTCTTGAAACTTACCGAAGATATTTCTTGGCAAGGGGCATTCTTTAGCAGTGTTTCTGCAAGAACTGCAGGTTTTTCAAGTTTCCCATTAAGCAAATTTTCAACGGCTGGTTTGCTTGTTATGATGGTTTTAATGTTTATTGGCGCTTCCCCCGGTTCTACGGGAGGCGGTGTTAAAACCAGTACATTTTTTGCTTTGTTACAGGGTATAAAATCTGCGGCAACAAATAAATCCGAAAAAGCCTTTAATTACTCTATGCCCGAAGGAAGCTTTAGAAAAGCGGCTGTTATAACCTTAATTGGCTTAGGTGTCGTAACAAGCGGAACATATTTAATGGTTATAATGGACCCTGAACTCAGGTTTATAGATGCACTGTTTGAAATTGTCAGTGCTTTCGGAACGGTAGGTTTATCCACCGGAATTACAACATCCTTAAGCGTTGGAAGCAAAATTCTTTCAATGTTTATTATGTTCATAGGTCGCTTGGGTCCCTTGACAATAGCAACCTTATGGTATTTCAACAAGGGTGAGAGGGTAGAATACCCTGAGGGTAATATTGCAATAGGATAGGAGAATTAAAATGTTTTCAAAAACAAAAAAGAATAAAAACACTTATGCAATAATCGGTCTTGGCCGTTTTGGTTATGCTTTGGCTATGGAATTGGCTTTGAGCGATGCCGATTTGATTGTATTAGACCGTGATGAAGATAAAGTCCGTGAACTCAGAGAATATACCGAAAATGCCTTTGTTGTTAAGAATTTGGAGAAGAAAACTCTGCTTGAAACAGGTGTGCAAAATGCTGATGTTGCTGTGGTTTGTATTGGTGAGGCGTTGGACACCTCTATTTTAACAACCCTTAATCTTACAAGTATGGGAGTTCCTCACATCATAGCAAAGGCCAGAAGCTATGAACACGGCAAGGTTTTAGAGAAATTGGGTGCTGAGGTTGTATATCCCGAAAGAGATATTGCTATTCGTTTGGCACACAGATTAGAGGTATCAACCGTTCTTGATTTTATTCAGCTTAGCGAAAAACTTAATATTACCAAGCTGTTAGTTCCCGAAAGCCTTGTTGGAAAAACTATTGTCTCGGCAAACTTAAGAGGAAAATATGATGCTAATATTATAGCTATTGAAAACGAAAGCGAATTGATAGAAACTGTTTTGCCTGAATATGTATTTAAAAAGGGAGACCTTCTTTTTGTGTCGGGCACAAAAGATGGACTTAACCGCTTGTGTGAATTAGGGTAAAGAGAGGATACCGCAAAATGGATAAAAAAGGACCGCTGACTTATAGAGTTATTAAGTGGTTTGTTTGGCTTTTTAGTCCCAAATTCAAGGTAGAGGGCAGGGAAAATTTACCCTCTGAGCCTACATTAATTGTGGGAAACCACAGTCAGATGTACGGACCTATTGCTTGTGAATTTTATACCCCCGGCGACCATTATACTTGGTGCGCAGGTGAAATGATGAGTGTAAAAACAGTCCCTGAGTATGCTTTCAGAGATTTCTGGTCGCAAAAGCCTAAATGGACTCATCTGTTTTATAAAGTATTATCCTTTATAATAGCACCTTTAGCTTCCTTTATTTTTAATAATGCAAATACTATTGGCGTTTTCCGAGATGCGAGAATTTTATCTACCTTTAAAACAACCGTAAAACGCCTTAAAGAGGGGAATAATGTAGTTGTTTTCCCCGAAAAAGACGAAAAGTATAATAATATAATTTATAATTTTCAAGATAAGTTTATTGATATTGCAAGGCTGTATTATAAAAAGACGGGCAAGGCACTCTCCTTTACTCCTTTGTATATAGCTCCTAATTTGGCAAAAATGTATCTTGGAAAACCTATAACCTTTAATCCTGATGCTGATATGGACGAGGAAAGGGATAGAATTTGCAGATACTTGATGGCTGAAATTACCGATATGGCAAGAAACTTGCCGTTACATATTGTTGTGCCATACAGAAATATACCAAAAAAACATTATCCAAAAAATAAGGAGGGTTAAAATGAAAAAACCTGTTGTTGATTATAAGGGCTTTTCCTTGAGAAAACTTAACGACCCTAAATTTTCCCACCTTAAATTATTGTTTGGATGGGTTGGTTATTTCACCCTCTATTTTTTGACCGAAAATATAATTCCTAATAACAGCGGTTTTGCAATCTACTGTGAGCTTGACTATAAAATCCCGTTTTGCGAATGGTTTGTGTTGCCTTATGTGGGTTGGTATTTGCTTATTGTGGCTTCGCTTTTGTATTTTATGTTTTATAATGTAGAAAACTTTAAGCGTTTGCAGATTTTTATAATTGTAACTCAAATAACCGCTATGGTGATTTATGTTATCTTTCCAAATTATCAGCCCTTGCGACCCGATGTTTACCCTAGAGATAATTTCTTGACGGATATTGTGGCTTTGTTGCAAACGGCGGACACGAACTCGAATGTTTGCCCGTCGCTTCATGTGGCATATTCCATTGGAATTGCATCAATTTGGCTAAAAGAAAAAACTGCCTCTTGGGTAACCAAATCGGCAGTTGTGGTATTTTGTATATTAGTTTGTCTTTCAACTGTTTTCATAAAACAGCATTCGGTAATAGACGGATTAGTCGCAATACCCGTTTGTGTTTTGGCAGAGGGTATATCCTGCTTTGGATATTGGAAAGAAAAATTAAAAAGAAGTAAAAATTAAACTTCAAAGGGGGAGACGGTTTTGCCCGTTTCCTCCATTTTTAATTTTCCTGAGAAATTTTCTGTAAGACTGTGTTCAAAAGAGGCAATGTCCTCATCTCGCAAGACAATATCTACCGTAACATTTTCAGCAAAGTCGGTGTTTTCAAGATTTGCGTTGCTGTTTTCAATAAGTCTTGAAAGAGAAGGGTGTTCGCTGTAGGAACAGTTTATTCTAAACATAGTGCAGGGCACCATTTCAACTATGGTTGCACTGTCTAAAGCATCCTTTGTGGCTGTGGAGTATGCACGGACAAGTCCGCCCGTACCCAAAAGCACACCGCCGAAATAACGGGTCACAACCACTAAAACATTAACAAGCTTTTTAGCTGTTATAACCTCTAAAATCGGTTTTCCCGCAGTGCCGTGAGGCTCACCGTCATCAGAAAAACGGGAGGTGCGACCGTCGTTCACAATAAAAGCGTGGCAGTTGTGTCTGGCGTCCCAATATTTTGTTTTGATTTTTTCCAAAATCGCAAGGGCTTCTTCTTCTGTTTTGCAAGGAAAAGCCGAGCACAAGAATTTTGAACGCTTTTCTATGTATTCACTATTGCTTTCTTCTTTAATTGTTAAAAAACTCAAAAGAAACCCTCCTTTTTAGAAAAATAAAAGACTGTCTTTTGGGACAGTCTTTTTAGTTAGTAATCTAAAGATTAGCCGTTAATATTGACACGCTTGTTGAATCTATCAACACGTCCGCCGGTATCTACCAATTTCTGTTTACCTGTGAAAAATGGATGACACTTTGAACAAATATCCAAACGAATGTCCTTCTTTGTTGAACCGGTTTCGAACTCTGCACCGCAAGCGCACTTAACGGTTACCTTCTCATACTGTGGATGAATACCTTCTTTCACTATTGTCACCCCTTTCAAAAATACTGCAAAAGTGATAATAACACATTTGAGTGCAAAATGCAAGTATTTTTTTAAAAAATATAATATTTACCAGATTTCTTTTTTAGAATGCGGATTTTGTCTGTCGTTTTGCGACTGCTTTTTATTAAAGCCTTGCGCTATTGCGGGATAGGTGTTAGGCGCATCGGCAGTTTTTTGAATTTCATAGGTGCCGTAGAAATTCACCAAATCAAAAGCAGTGTCAGGCTCGTTGTCGGTTGTGTGAACATAGGTCATATGTGACATTTTCTTTTTGTCTTTCATTTTTTTCACCCCTTAAATTATTTTTTCAAAAAACAATAAAATAATTTAAGGAAAGTTTTTTAAAAAAGAAAATCCTCTGCTTTAGAACAGAGGATTTTTAAAATTTAAATTTTCTTTGTTTCGATTTCTTCAACTGCAAGATTTATGAAACTTTCTGCTGACATAGCGCCAAGGTCGCCGTCCTCGCCTCTGCGGCGAACTGAAACCTCACCCTTTTCAACCTCACTGTCACCAATGATAAGCATATAGGGAACTTTTTGAAGTCGGGCTTCTCTGATTTTGTAACCGATTTTTTCGTTGCGGTCATCAAGTTCAACCCTCATACCCTTTTCTTCAAGCTTGCGCTTGATTTCATAAGCGTAATCAGCGTGACGGTCGGCAATGGGGAGAAGTTTAACCTGAACGGGAGCTAACCACATGGGGAAAGCACCTGCATATTTCTCAATAAGCAATGCAAGGGTACGCTCGTAACAGCCAATAGATGTTCTGTGAATAATGCAGGGATTCTTCTTAACTCCGTCTTTATCAACATATTCCATACCGAATTTTTCAGCAAGTAATTCGTCAATTTGGATTGTGATAAGTGTGTCTTCCTTGCCGTAAACATTCTTAATCTGAATATCAAGCTTGGGTCCGTAGAATGCGGCCTCGCCGATACCAACCTTGTAAGGAATTTCAAGGTGGTCAAGGATTTTAGCCATCATATCTTGGGTCTTGTTCCATTGTTCGGGAGTGCCGATATATTTCTCGGTATCCTCGGGGTCCCACTGTGAGAAACGGTAGGAAACATCCTCATAAAGACCTAAGGTTTTAAGCATATAAATTGCAAGTTCCAAGCAAGAACGGAATTCGTCCTCTAATTGCTCGGGGGTACACATCAAGTGACCCTCGGAAATTGTGAATTGACGAACACGGATAAGACCGTGCATTTCACCTGACTCCTCATTTCTGAAGAGGGTAGAGGTCTCGTTGTATCTGAGAGGTAAATCTCTGTAAGAACGGGCACGGTTTAAATATGCCTGATATTGGAAAGGACAGGTCATAGGACGAAGAGCAAAGCACTCTTTGGACTCATCCTCGGGGTCGCCCATAACAAACATACCGTCTAAATAATGGTCCCAGTGACCAGACAATTTATAGAGCTCACGCTTTGCCATATAAGGAGTTTTAGTAAGCTGCCAACCACGTTTGTATTCCTCGTCTTCAACAAAACGCTGAAGTGTCTGAATGATTTTAGCTCCCTTTGGAAGCATAATGGGAAGACCCTGACCGATAACATCAGCAGTGGTGAAAAGTTCTAACTCACGGCCGAGCTTGTTGTGGTCACGCTTCTTTGCTTCTTCGAGCATAGTAAGATGTTCCTCAAGCATTGAAGCCTTGGGGAAAGCGGTGCCGTAAACACGGCAGAGCATCTTGTTAGCGGAATTTCCTCTCCAATAAGCGCCTGTTGCTGAGGTGAGTTTAAATGCCTTAACTAAACCTGTGCTCATAAGGTGAGCACCTGCGCAAAGGTCGGTAAAATCGCCTTGAGAATAGAAACTGATTTCCTCTCCCTCGTCGATAGATTCAACAAGTTCCACCTTATAATGCTCGTTCTTTTCTTTGAAATATTTTAAAGCCTCGTCACGAGACATTGTAAATCTTTCGATTTTAATATCCTCTTTAACGATTTTCTTCATTTCAGCCTCAATTTTCAAAAGGTCATCGGGAGTGAAGCTGTTTTTAACATCAAAATCGTAATAAAAGCCGTCATCCACTGCGGGACCTATGGTAACCAAAGCGTCGGGAAATAAACGCTTAACAGCCTGAGCTAAAATGTGGGATGCGGTGTGGCGGAAGGTCCACTTGCCGTAATCATCGTCAAAGGTTAAAATTTCTAAGGCACAGTCTTCATTAAGTTCAGTTCTAAGGTCCTTGTTTTCACCGTTAATTCTTACGGCACAAGCAGATTTTGCAAGACCCATACTGATTTCTTTTGCTACCTCATAAGCGGTGATGCCGGCTTCAAATTCCTTTACAACATCGCCCTTTAAAGTTACTTTAATCATAATTTTCCTCCAAAAAATAAACTCCGCCTCGAAAGACGCTTTGTCTTTCGGGACGAAGTGTAATTTCTCCGCGGTTCCACCCGTATTTTCGGCAAAAGCCGAACACTTTTTTCACTCTTAACGCAAGTCATACGGCCAAGTTGCAACCCTTGGCACTCAAAGGCGGTTTCGTTTTGCTGTTTTCTTATGCAGGTTTTCAGCCTTGACCCACACTCTCTTAAAGAAACAAAGCAAAATTACTTGTCCTTATCAACGCTTTATAATGATATTTTACATCCCACTTTATTTTTTGTCAAGTTTTTTTAAAACGAACCCAATTTTATGCATATTATGCTTGAAATTATGCATATTTCAATGTATAATAAATATAATTATATCTTTATATATGAAAGAGGTGCCTTTATGACACGAAAAATGGCAAGAGAAGAAGCCTTTATACTCATATTTGAAAAGATTTTTTCAAAGGAAAGTGTTGAGGAAGTTTTGGAATTAGCGCTTGAAACCCGTGACCTTGTGGCTGATGATTATATCAAGACGGTTTTCGGCGGTGTATATGAAAATGTTGAGCAGTTAGACGGTATAATTTCCGAAAATGCTGTGGGTTGGAAAATTGAGCGTATTTCCAAAACTGCACTCAGTATTTTGCGTTTGGCTCTTTTCGAGATTAAATATATGGACGAAATTCCTCTTGCGGTTTCCATTAACGAGGCTGTTGAAATATGCAAAAAATATGCTACCGAGGCAGACGCCTCCTTCGTAAACGGCATTTTGTCTACAGTAGCCAAAAAGATTTAGTATGACACAAAGCGCATTAAGTGTTAAACAGTTAAATTTTTATGTTAAAAACTTAATCGAGGGTGACCCGAGACTGTCGAATATATGTGTTTTGGGTGAAATTTCAAACCTTAAAAACCATTACAGCAGCGGTCATATTTACTTTACCCTTAAAGATAATGACGCTACTGTCAGTTGTGTTATGTTCCGCTCCTTTGCTTCTCGTTTAAAGTTTGATTTAGAAAACGGAATGCAGGTGGCAGTGAGGGGTAGGGTGTCTGTTTACGAAAAGGACGGACAGTATCGCATTTATGCCGAGGATATAACCGAGGCAGGTCTTGGGGATATTGCAAGACGTTTTGAGCAAGTAAAGGCAAAGCTTGAAAAAGAGGGCTTGTTTGACCCTGACAGCAAGAGACCCTTGCCTGAGTTTCCAAAGAAAATTGCGGTTGTAACTTCAGGAAGCGGTGCGGCTGTAAGGGATATTTTAAATATTCTTTCCCGCCGTTGGCCCGTGGCTGAGGTTTTAATGTGTCCAGTTTCGGTGCAGGGCGATTTTGCTGTTCCCGAAATGCTTGAAGCATTGGACCGACTTTACACTTTGGAGGGTATTGACCTTTGCATAATCGGCAGAGGCGGCGGCTCGGCAGAGGATTTGTGGGCATTTAACGATGAAAAATTAGCTTACAAGATATATGAAGCGCCTTTCCCCGTGATTTCGGCGGTCGGTCACGAAACCGATTTTACCATCAGTGATTTTGTGGCGGATTTAAGGGCGCCTACACCATCTGCGGCGGCAGAGTTGGCAGTGCCCGATATGTCAGAGATTTTATCACAACTTGGTGCTTATAAGGATAGACTTTCAAATTTATTAAGGCTTAAGTTTGAAAACTGTAAACTAAGGCTTGAAAGTGTAAGTTTAGATAAAAATACTGCAGTTGAGTTTTTAAACGCTAAAGCAGAAATTATTGACCGATTAAGCGATAAACTCTCGGTGGCACTAAAAGAGAAAATTAATACTTGCAAATTGGTGTTTAGCGAAAAAGCAGGAAAGCTTGACGCTTTAAGTCCCCTTAAAACTATGGCGAGAGGCTTTGTGGTTGCAAGTCAGGACAAAAAGGTACTGCAAAGTGTTAAAGAATTAAAACACAACGATTTAATTGATATTCGTTTTACCGACGGTACAGTAAAAGCCGAGGTAAAGGAAATTAAGGTGAAATGATATGGCAGAAAAAATTGATTTTGAAACCGCTTTAAAATCCTTGGAAGAGGTTGTTGAAAAGCTTCAAAAGGGTGACTGCACACTGGAAGAGTCCATTACTCTTTTCGAAAAGGGAATGACTAATGTTAAGGACTGCAGAAATGCTTTAAAGGAAGCCGAAATTAAAATTACACAGCTCAGTGAGGTTGAATAAATTGGATTTAAATGCTTTGCTTTTAGATTACAAGCAAATGGTGGAAAAGAGAATTGACGAGCTTTTCCCCCTTTGCGATGTTAAATACAAAAAGGTTATCGAAGCCGCCCGTTACAGTTTGCAGGGCGGAGGTAAGAGAATTAGACCTGTTATAATGATGGAGTTTTGCCGTCTTTGCGGCGGTGATGTGAGAGATGCTCTCGATTTTGCCGTAGCGCTTGAGATGATACACACATACTCACTTATTCACGACGATTTACCCTGTATGGACGACGACGATATGCGTCGTGGTAAACCATCTTGCCATAAGGCTTTTGGGGAGGATATTGCTCTTCTTTCGGGGGACACTTTACTTACCGAGGCATTTTTTATTTGTGCCAACGCTCCCGTCAGCAGTGACAAGGTTTTAAAGGCAGTTTCCTTTTTAAGCAGTAATGCGGGTCTTCACGGTATGATTGGCGGTCAGGTTTTAGACCTTTCCTTTGAAGAGGAAAAGCCCGACGCTATGGCACTTCAGGATATGTATATGCGAAAAACTGCGGCGCTTCTTATAGCGGCGGCTTCAATAGGCTGTATTGCGGCAGGCAAGGACGATGAGGAAACCCTCAAATCAGCCGCTAAATACGGTTATAATTTGGGACTTGCGTTCCA
>JAZSDI010000137.1:0-19243 GCA_045531045.1 Acutalibacteraceae bacterium
TTCTTTTACAAAGCGAAAATAAAAGTGCTGTTTTTGGTATAATTGCTATTGCACCATCGGAAATTATTTGCAGTTTAGTATCTGTATAGAGGGGATACTTTGAGGGCAGAAAAAATATGTTTCCTCCTGCTATCTCCAATATTATTGAAGCACTCGGTAAATTGGTTTTAGGACTTTTAGGTGCAATTATTACCATAAAGCTAACAAAAAATCCTGCTCTTGCTTCTGCGGCGGCACTTTTGGGTATAACTATCGGCACAGTTGTGTCCTTGATTTATATCAAACTCAGATATAATAAAGACAATCGCTTTGCTTGTGTTTCTGATGAAAACAAAAAATATCATAGTGGAATGCGCAAAGAATTATTAGCAATTATTATTCCCGTAGCCATAGCATCACTTTCTATGGGAATTGTGGGACTGATTGATTCGGTAACCCTCAGACCACTATTGAGTTCTCTTTTGCAAAAAAACACCGGCTATGGCGAAATTCTTCTCGCCGGGACAAGCTATAAAGATGTGGGTATATCTGAAATCCCAACAATTATTTATGGTATAAAGAGTAAAGCGCATACCTTGTTTCATCTGGCACCTACATTGACAATGGCTTTCGGTATAGGTGCAGTACCGCTTGTTACCCACTATTTTGCAGTTAATGACAGAAAAAATGTGAAAAACAATGTAGACTCCTGTCTTAAATTTTCGGCGGTGTTATCAATGCCTATTGCACTTGGTTGCGCTTTTTTAAGTTTTGGTATAATGACACTTCTTTTCAGTGATTTATCTGCTACTTTGGGTGGCAGAATTTTACAAATATATAGTGTGGCATCTCTTTTTGCGGCGCTTACAATTCCCACAACGGCTTTACTTCAGGGAATTTCACGCCAAAAGGAGGCGCTTATAAGCATAGGAACAGGTATAATATTGAAATTAATATTAAATTTTGTTTTGGTTCCAACCATTTCATTTAATGTTTACGGTGCGGTTATTGCCTCTGCTGTATGCTTTGGTGTGACATTTATCTTGAATTTATTGTTCTTGATAAAGGGTTTAGGTTTTGTGCCTGATATTATGGGGTCTATTATTAAACCCTTAATTGCAGCATTGATTTGCACGGTTACTGCCCATTTTATCGGCAACGCTATTAAAACGAATTTCGGTACAGTTTTAGCAATTTGCTGTGCGGGTGTTATTTATATTGTTCTTATATTACTTTTAAAGGTTATTACGCTAAAGGATGCCAAAGAATTATTTAAAATGAACTAAAAATTCAAATAAATTAGGTATTTATTAAAAAAATCGTCAAAAATCTATTGATTTTTTGTAAAAAGTGTAGTACTATTATAAAGTACTCAATAATCCTGTGTGTAAGGAAAAATATAAAAAAATGGAGGTTCATAATTATGAACAAAACTGAATTAGTAGCTGCAATTGCTGATAAGGCTGGCATTGCAAAGAAAGACGCTGAAAAGGCTCTTGCTGCTTTTGTTGACACTGTTTCCGGCGAATTAAAGGCTGGCGGCAAAATTCAACTCGTAGGCTTTGGTACTTTTGAGGTTCGTGCTCGTGCTGCAAGAACCGGCAAAAACCCCAGAACTGGTGAGAAGATTAAGATTGCTGCTTCCAAGAATCCCGTTTTCAAGGCTGGTAAAGCTTTAAAAGACGCTATCAACTAATTGATTGACTTACAGCCGCCTGTAAAAGGGCGGCTGAAATTTTGGAGAAAATATGAGACTTGATAAATATTTAAAGGTTTCTCGCATTATCAAACGCCGAACAGTTGCTAACGAGGCTTGTGACGCAGGCAGAGTGTTGGTTAACGGCAAGGTTGCACGTGCATCTTATGATGTTAAAATAGGGGATATAATTGAAATTTCCTTTGGTAGCAGAAATTTTAAGGCACAGGTCACCGCTGTTAGTGAAGTTGTTAAAAAAGATGATGCTCAAAATCTATACACGCTTTTGTAATCAAACCGCTTTTAAAGCGGTTTTTTGCATATTTGGTATCCTTTTCTAATATATTTTAAGAGAAAATATGCTTAGGGGGAAAATCGGTGGAAGATGCTATTCGTAAAAGCCATAACATAATTTTAGAAGACCGCAAGAAATTCATGTTGACGGGCGTTACAGAAGTAATTTCATTTGATGAAAATGAAATTGCGCTTGATACAGTATTGGGAAAGGTGTCCTTAAGGGGAGAGGATTTGAAACTTGGACAGTTTGATACTCAAAAAGGAGATATTTCCGGAACGGGAAAAATATATGCTTTTGTTTATACTGCCGATGAGTCAAACGGCGGTTTTTTCTCCCGACTGTTTAAGTAAGTATGTGGGAAATTGATAATTTACTTCAAGTAATAAACTTTGCAAGGTCGCTATGTCTTGGCGTTGTTTTTTGCCTTGTTTATGATATCTTAAGAGCAATCAGAAAACTTTTTGATTTTTCTGCAATTAGTATATTTTTTCAAGATATTGCATTTTCATTATTTTCGGCTTTTATTACCTTCATTTTTTTGTTAAGCGTTACAAACGGAGAACTAAGGGGTTTTGTTTTTATAAGTATTTCACTCGGCTTCTTTCTCTCAAGATTTACTTTTTCAAAGATTTGGATTTGGCTTTTGAAGAAAACTATAGGTTTCATAAAGTCGGGTATTTGTGTGGTTTCTAAGGCATTTTACGGCTGTTTTGACTTTTTAGAGGAAAATATTGTAAAATTTTCTCAAAAATGTTTTAAAGAATTAAAAAAACTCTTGAAAAATCTGCATAAATTGTTGTATACTAAACAGGATAGAAAAGTTTAGGAGCCGTGCTATGAAGCGAAGACCTAAAAAGGATAAAAGCATCATTTTAAGATTTTTAATTTTGCTAGTTTGCGGTTATTTTACTATAACCTTAGCGACTCTTTGGAGTAACTTAAATGATAGCTTAAAAGAACTTGAGTCATTGAAACAGCAGTTGGCTATTGAAGAAAATGAAGTTAAAGAACTTAAGGAAATATTAAAGGACGAGTCTAATGTTTCTTTAATTGAAAAAGCGGCAAGAGAAAGACTTGGCTTCATTTATTCAAACGAGCAGGTTTTTGTTGATATTTCAGGCGAATAAATTATAACTTTTCTAAAATTTCGGGAGGATTTCTTTCTTTTATGGAGTTAACTGTAGGTCAAATTGTTGAGGGTAAAATAACCGGTATAACCGCATTTGGTGTCTTTTTGGATATTGGTGACGGTAAATCCGGTCTGGTACATATTTCTGAGGTTTCAAGAACTTATATAAACGACCTTAATGAGGTTGTTAAAGTTGGTGATCTGGTAAAGGCTAAAATTCTGAATATCGGTGATGACGGTAAAATTTCACTTAGTATAAAAAGAGCTGCAGAACCTGAAAAAAGGGAACCCAGAGAGCGTCGTGAAAGACGACCTGCCTCTCCACCAAAACCTGACAATTCCTATGTTTGGACTCCTAAAAAAAGTGAGTCTGCAAGTTTTGAGGAAATGATGAATAAATTTAAGCAGACAAGCGATGAAAAATTTTCCGATTTAAAGAGAAAAAACCCCGAAGCCAAGCGTTCAAAACGTGGCGCAATGAAATAATAATCAGACGGAACCGCAAAACGCAGTTCCGTCTTTTAATTGAGGTAAAAAATGGATAAAATTAATTTAGTTGCTCCTTGCCTTTTTGGTGTGGAGAGTATTGCGGCTGATGAATTTCGCCGTATGGGTTTTGAAGATGTTGTAATCGAAAACGGCAGAGTTTTACTTTCGGGCAACAGTAATATGTTGGCAAGAGCAAATATATGCTCACGCTTTGCCGAGCGAATTTTAATCAATGTCGGCGAATTTTCTGCCCTTACTTTCACAGAACTTTTTGATGGTGTTAAGGCTTTGCCATGGGAAAACTTTATTGGTCGTGACGATGCTTTCCCCGTAAACGGTTGGAGTATAAATTCCAAACTTTTCAGCATCCCTGACTGTCAGTCAATTATCAAAAAGGCTATTGTGGAAAGGCTCAAACTTAAATATAATATCAGCTATTTTGCCGAAACAGGTCCTGATTATAAAATCCGTTTTTCAATTATGAAGGATAGGGTTACAATGATGATTGACACCTCGGGTGAGGGCCTTCATAAAAGGGGATACCGCAGAAATTCAAATGATGCACCGCTAAAGGAAACACTGGCGGCTTCAATGTGTGATTTGGCAAGAATTTATCCTGATACAAAGCTTTTCGACCCGTTTTGCGGAAGTGGTACAATTTTAATTGAATCGGCTTTGATGGCTAAAAACATAGCTCCGGGTTTAAGACGCTTTTTTGCGGCTGAAAGATTTGGCTTTTTAGATTCTAAAATTTGGCAAGAGGAGCGCACAAGAGCGCAGGATTTAATAAGACCCACCGTTGATTTTGAGGCTCAAGGCTTCGATATTGATAAAAATGCCGTTGAACTGACACTTGCTAATGCAAAAAAAGCAGGAGTTGAAAAATATGTTAAGGCGTCTATTGCTGATGTAAGAGATTTTACGCCGCCTAAAGAGAGATGCTTAACTATAACAAACCCACCATACGGTGAACGCCTTTTAGATGTTAAGGCGGCAGAGGAACTTTATACTGTTATGGGTCAGCGTTTTATTCAAGGTGACGGACAGAAGTATTTTGTTATAAGCCCACACGATATGTTTGAGGATTTTTACGGCAAGAAAGCCGATAAGCGCCGCAAACTTTATAACGGTATGATTAAATGTCAACTCTTTATGTATTTTAAGGGAAAATAAAAAAAACGAGGACTTAAAGTCCTCGGTTTTTTGGTGGAGCTTTGCCACTCAAATCCGAACTATATGGTCGAGCCGCTAATTTAAGATTAACGTAAGACTTTATGACGAATTGGGTGTCGAGCCCCTCGACTGGTGGAGATAAGCGGGATCGAACCGCTGACCTCTTGAATGCCATTCAAGCGCTCTCCCAGCTGAGCTATACCCCCGAATGCTTGTATTCTATCACAAGACAAATTAAATTGCAAGACTTTTTTATAAAAAGAAGTTCCCAAAAGGGAACTTCTTTTATGCTCTTAAATGCAAATTTCTGTCGTTTCGGTGTTTATAAACATTAAGCGCCAAACCGACACCTAAGTATAAGCATAAAAGCGAGGTTCCGCCTGAACTAAAGAAGGGGAGTGTGATACCAATAACAGGAAGCACAGAGGTACACATTCCAATATTAATGACCGACTGAGCAAATATCATTGAAAATACGCCGATACAAATGTATTTTCCAATATCGTTTGAACAGAGTTTTGCAATTTTAATACATCTAAGACAAATTGCAGTAAGCAAGATTACAACAGCGGCGCAACCTATGAAGCCTAACTCCTCACCGATTCCTACGAATATAAAGTCATTATGTCCTTCGGGAACGGTACCGGCTTGGGTGAGAACACCTTTCAGATAACCTTGACCGGTGAAGCCACCGCCTGCAAGGGCACGGCGTCCGAGCCATTGTTGATAACCGACACCCTTAATATCTGCATCAATATCGAATAATAGCATAACTCTTGCACGTTGCTCATCATTCATAACGAAAAAATAAATTAACGGTGACGCCACAATGAGCGCACTGAATGCAGTTGCGAAGTATTTCCAAGAAAGACCGGCCACCCACATCATAAAGAGCATCATAATACCGAAAACAAGGGCTGTGCCGTCATCACCTTGAAAGTGTATAAGCAAAACGGGCGTAGCTCCGTGAGCCAAAAGGGGAATTAAAAAACTAGGCTTATTTATATTGTTTTTAATTCGATTTAAGTGTAGACTAAAGGTTATAATGAAACAAATCTTAAGTAATTCTGAGGGTTGAAATGTGGTTATTCCTAAGTCAAGCCATGCTTTATCGTCGGTTCCTTCGGGAGCAAAGCCAATAAAGAAGGTGAGTATAACGGGGATAAGACCCAGCGCTGCTATCAAATACCATTTTTTATAAATTCTTTCAAAATCATAAGATGAAATCACAAGAGCGGCAATTACCCCTAAAATCATACAGCCAAACTGCACGATTACAGGGCGGAAGCTTTCCTTGTGATGTGTTGCGGAAAAAACCGCAAAGCAACCATATAGGGTTGTGAAAAAGCAGAGAGATAGTAAGATTTTATCGGTTTCACGGAAAAAATCCGCAAAACGCTGAAACAAACGTATCATCAATTAACTTCCTTTTGAAATATTTTTCTAAACACATTATATTTTATAAAATATTAATATGCAAGAGGAAATATTTTAAGATTATTTTAATGCCTTATTAACTTTTAAAAAATACTATTATTTAATTGACAATGAAAAGCATCTGTGTTATAATTAGCGATATATAAGATATAATGTTTGGAGTATGTCAAAGTGGGCAAAAAGAAAATATTATGGATTATTGTTTTAATAGTCGCAATTGCTTGTTTTTTGTCTTGTGTTGGATATTTTTTGATGGATTATATATATTATAAATCCATCACTAATATTTCCGGTACACAAAATACAACTTCAAATGCATCTAATATAAAAAAAGACGTTCATGTTCCTGTTGACTTTGAAAAACTCAAAAAAGTAAATGAAGATATTTATGCTTGGATTAGAATTCCTTATGTTGATGAAGAGGATAAATATATTGCTAATTATCCTATTCTCCAAAGTAAAGAAGAGGATGGAAAGAGTTACTATTTAGAACATGATGTAAACCGACAAAAGTCTTCGTATGGTTCAATTTATACTCAAGATTATAACAAAAAAGATTTTAACGATTTCAATACTTTAATATACGGGCATAATATGAGAAACGGAACTATGTTCGGAACATTAGATGAGTATACCAATCGTGAGTTTTTTGATAAAAACTGTGTGATAGAAGTTTATATGCCGGGTCGTATTTTGAAATATAAAATATTTGCGGCATATGTTTTCGATAACCGTCATATAATGTTGAGTTTTGATTTTGAAGACAAGGCTGAAAGAAAAATCTATCTGGATACAGTTTTTTCAAAAAGAAATTTATATAATAATTTTGCTGATGATATCAAGGTTGATACTGATGATAGAATTATTACACTTTCAACCTGCACCAAATACAATAACGAATTAGAGCGTTATTTAGTACAAGGAGTATTAGTTTATGACAGCGATGCCGACTCCTGATGAAAACATTGAGGTATCGTCAGAAACAAAAAAACTTTCAAGAAATAAGAAGTTAATAATTGTTTTATCCCTAATTTTGGTTTTTATAATAACTTTGGTTTCATCCTTTTTTATAATGGTGAAACTTGGTGAAATTCGTTTGAAGAACAGTTTGGTTTCTGCCGAAAAGGTTGAAGCACAAGATTCTGAGGACAGTTTCGATGTTATTTATCACAATGGCAAGAAATATAAATATAATGATAATTTAATAAACTTGTTGCTTATAGGTGTTGATGAGTATAACGATAAGGAAGTCCAAGGACAGGCCGATGCGCTTTATTTGGTTTCTGTTGATAATGAAGCAGATAAGGTAAAAATCATCAGTATTTCTCGCAACACAATGTGTGATTTTGACACTATTGGAATTGATGGCAAGGATTACAGTACGGAACACGGTCAAATTTGTTTAGCTTATGCGTATGGTAATGATGATATACAGTCTTCAAAAAACTGTGTTAATGCTGTATCGGATTTGCTTTACGGAGTGCCTATAAATGGGTATTACACAATTCATTTAGATGCAATTAAAACTTTGGTTAACGCTGTGGGCGGTGTTAATGTTACCATAACCCAAAATGACGCTGACACAAAGTATTCTGACAGTATAGGAAAAACACTAACTCTCAACGGTGAAACTGCTTATAGATATATTAGAACTCGAGGAAACAGTAACGGTCCAAGAGTTGAACGCCACAAGGAATTTATCAGCGGTTTCATAAATTCTGCAAAACGTGCAGTTTCCAAGGATTTAACCTTGCCGTTTAAACTTGCAAATGAGATGAAAAAACATTCTGTGACTGATATTAATCTCACCAGTGGCGTATATTTAGCAACCGAGGCTTTAAATTGGCAAATAGATTTTGTTAATCTTAAAGGTGAGTACGCTGTCGAGGACGGTTTGGAAACATATACCGTTGATGAAGCAGAATTAAAAAATATGATTATCGGTAATTTTTACATTGA
The DNA here is from genome assembly GCA_045531045.1 of Acutalibacteraceae bacterium. Taxonomy (GTDB): domain Bacteria; phylum Bacillota; class Clostridia; order Oscillospirales; family Acutalibacteraceae; genus UBA737. The sequence goes on from JAZSDI010000137.1 coordinate 8,161, forward strand.
AAAATAACAATGTAATTTTATAAATTAAGCGGTTTGTCACCCGCATAAAGTGATAGAAAGGAAAGGCGATTATTATGAAAAAAATTATGGTTTTCGGCTTAGTTCTTGTTATGTGTTTAAGCATGAGTTTAACAGCATTTGCAGCAAACGGCGGTTATATTCAAAGCCCCACCAAGAACAAAGCTCCCGAAGTGGTCGAGGTTACCCCTTCAACCGAAACAAGTGAGAAACTTGTTATCACTGTTACTCCTTTTGCAAAGAGAAACACACTTACTGGTGAAACCGCAGCAAACTTTACTGAGGCACACGAAGATATCGTTGCTACTAAGGACATTACTGTTTTAACACCTGAAGTTAAGGCTATTGCTGAGAAGGCAAATGTAAAGGTTGAGAATCTTGGTATTAGCGACCTTTTCGATATTTCTGCAAATATGGAACTTACAAGTGAAGTAACAATTAAGTTAAATGCTGAAACTGCAAAACATTTTGTAGCACTTTTACATTATCACAACGATACATGGGAAGTTGTTGATAACGCAACTGTAAAAGACAATGTTCTTACATTCTCCGTTAAGGACCTTTCTCCCTTTGCTATTGTTGTTGACAGAGAAAAGGCAACTGTTACTGCTCCTTTGACCTCTGATGGTACTGCTTCCGCTGCTGTTGCAGTTGTAATGCTTGTAGCTGCTTTGGGTGTATTCGTAGTTTCTAAGAAGGTTAAGGCATAATTAATTTTAACTTCAAAACTGCCAAGTTTTACTTGGCAGTTTTTTTATATCCAAAAACTTTAAAACCGCAATAAAAAATTGACAAATTGGCAATTTTGGTATATACTATATTTATCAAAAGTCTACCTATTTTTTGTGTGTAAATGATTTTGATAGGAGTGCATCCTTTGGAAAAATTCGTTATAAACGGCGGTAGGGAACTTAACGGAAAAGTTCGTATCAGCGGCGCCAAAAATGCTGCGGTTGCTATACTGCCTGCGGTTTTACTGACAAATGAAACCTGTATAATCGAAAACCTGCCCGAAATCTCTGATGTTGGCGCAATTTTGCGTGTCATTAAAGAGTTAGGTGCAGATGTTCGATATATAAATAGAGATACTGTTGAAATCAACTGTAAAAATGTTAATACCTATATTGTAACTAAGCAGATGGCTGAAAACATGCGAGCCTCAAGTTATTTCTTGGGTGCATTGCTTGGCCGTATGAACAAGGCTCGTGTTGCCCCTCCCGGTGGTTGTGATTTTGGCGTTAGACCTATTGACCAACACATTAAGGGCTTTGAAGCCTTGGGCGCTAAAATGTCATTTGAAAGCGGTATGGTTGACGGCAAAGCATTTGCTTTACAGGGCGCATCAATTTATCTTGATGTTGTTTCGGTTGGCGCTACTGTTAACATTATGTTAGCGGCAGTTAAGGCGCAAGGCTTAACCATTATTGAAAATGCCGCAAAAGAACCCCACATTGTTGACTTAGCAAACTTCTTAAACTCAATGGGTGCTAACATTATGGGTGCGGGCACCGGTGTTATTAAGATTAGAGGTGTCGAATCTTTACACGGCACAACTTACAGCATAATCCCCGACCAAATTGAAGCTGGAACCTATATGACTGCAGTTGTGGCTACCGGCGGAGATGTTGTTATTGATAATGTTATTCCTAAGCATTTAGAGTCAATTTCTGCTAAGCTTAAGGAAATCGGCGCTGTTATCGAGGAAGATGATGAGTCCTTGCGTGTTATTATGAATAACCGTCCCTCTAAATGCAATGTTAAGACAATGCCACATCCTGGATTTCCGACCGATATGCAGCCTCAAATTGCAACACTTCTTACGGTTGCAAATGGGACAAGTATTGTGACCGAAGGTGTTTGGGATAATCGTTTCAGATATGTTGAGCAGTTGACCCTTATGGGCGCTGATATTCAGGTTGACGGAAAGTCGGCTGTTATAACCGGTGTTGAGAAACTGAAAGCCGCTCCTGTTAAAGCCGTTGACCTTAGAGCCGGTGCTGCTATGATTATTGCAGGTCTTATGGCTGACGGCATAACCGAAGTGGAGGATATTATTTATATTGACCGAGGTTATGAAAATGTTGTTGAAAAATTTACTGCTTTGGGTGCTGATATTAAGAGAGTGTCAATTATTGAACCTGAAACAGTTAAATTAAAACAGGCGTAAATTTAAGGGTTGTCCTATGGACAACCCTATTTTAAAAGGAGAAAATATGTCTAAAATTTGTCCGCTTTACAGCGGCTCTACTGGAAACTCTACATATATTGGCACAAAAGAATGCGACATTTTAATTGATGCTGGTGCCTCGTGTAAAGGTATATCAGAAGCTCTCAAAAGGGTTGACTCTGATATAAACAAAATTAAATATATTGCTGTGACCCATTCTCACAGTGACCATATAAAAGGACTAAAAGCTGTCTTAAAGCGTACAGGTGCCGTTTTAATCGGCACTGAGAAAACACTCGCTGAAATTCGCTTAAGGGGATATATTACCGAAAAGAACGAATGTGTAAGTATTGATAATATCATTTTTGAAGCAGGGGATATTAAGATTTCTGCCTTTAATACAAGTCATGACGCTGAAGGCTGTTGCGGATATAAGTTTTTTTTGCCTGACGGTAAGATTTTTACTATATGTACCGATACAGGTATAATTACCGATGAAATTCGTGACACCTTAACAGGAAGTGATTTGGTTTTAATAGAATCTAATCACGATATTGAGATGCTTAAAAAAGGTCCCTATCCGCCATTTTTAAAGGTCAGAATTATGTCTGATATTGGACATATTTCAAACAGCGTTTGTGCGTGTGAAATTGCCCGTCTTTATAAATCTGGTACAAAGAGATTTATTTTGGGGCATTTAAGCCTTAATAATAACACACCGATTTTGGCTAAAAGCACAAGCGAGTCGGTTTTAATGGATTTGGGTGCTAAAAACGGAAAAGATTATCTTTTAACCGTTGCAAAACCGCAGGATAACGGAGTAATAATTATATGATAAAATGTAAAATTATTGCACTTGGCTCTTTGAAAGAAAAATATTTTAAAGAGGCTTGTGCCGAATATCAAAAAAGGCTGACAAGATTTTGCGATTTGGAAATATGTGAAATTGAGCCTGCGAAATTGCCAGAAAATCCATCTGCGGGGGAAATTGATGGAGCACTTAAAAAAGAGGCAGAGCAGATTATAAAGAAAATCCCCAAAAATTCAAGGGTGATTGCCCTTTGTGTTGAGGGAAAGGAAAAATCAAGCGAAGATTTTGCTTCATATATCGATGAAGTTTCAAATTTGGGGCAGGGAATTTGCTTTATAATCGGCAGTTCTTACGGACTAAGCGAAGAGGTTAAAAGGTTAGCAAATTTAAGGCTTTCACTGTCTATTATGACCTTTCCGCATAAACTTTTCAGAGTGATGCTCTTGGAACAGATTTACCGTGGTTTTATGATAAATCAAGGCTCAAAATACCATAAATAAAAGCCAACCGAAAGGTTGGCTTTTTTCTATGCTCTGATAATCTCAGCATCTGAACCTAGAACAGCATCAGCAGTGATAACAATTTTCTTAATTGTCTTGTCAGAAGGGGATTCAAACATATATTTTTGCAAAGTTGACTCAATTATGGAACGAAGTCCTCTCGCACCAGTTTTACGCTCAACAGTAAGCTCGGCAATTTTTTGAATAGCGCTATCATCAAACTCGAGTTCAATGCCGTCCATTTCAAAAAGTGCCTCATACTGTCTTAAAATGGCGTTTTTAGGCTCTTTCATAATACGGATAAGGGTTTGCTCATCCATACCCTTAAGGGCGGTAATAACAGGCAATCTGCCCACAAGCTCAGGTATTAAACCAAATTTTACAAGGTCTTGGTGTGTTGCCAAGCTTGAAACATCGGTTGCTTCTAAACTTTTGGGAGATTTAACCTCTGCGCCGAAACCAAGGCTTGAACCGCCTTGACGCTTTTCGATTACCTTTTCAATGCCGTCAAAAGCACCTGCACAGATAAACAAGATATTAGTAGTATCAACCTGAATAAAATCTTGTTGTGGATGTTTTCTTCCGCCTTGGGGTGGAACATTTGAAACAGTACCCTCTAAAATCTTTAAAAGTGCTTGTTGAACACCCTCGCCGCTAACATCACGGGTGATAGATGGGTTTTCGGATTTACGGGCAATTTTATCAATTTCGTCAACATAAATAATTCCACGTTCAGCTTTTTCAACATCATAGTCTGCCGCTTGGATGAGACGAAGTAAAATGTTTTCAACATCTTCACCAACATAACCCGCCTCAGTCAAGGTGGTAGCGTCGGTAATTGCAATCGGCACATCAAGAATTTTTGCTAAGGTCTGAGCCAAAAGGGTTTTACCAACACCTGTGGGGCCGAGCATTAGCACATTACTTTTGTTGAGTTCAACATCGTTGCCAGTATTCTTAAAAATACGCTTATAGTGGTTATAAACCGCAACGGCAAGGCTCTTTTTTGCATCGTCCTGACCGATTACATATTGGTCGAGTTGAAATTTAATCTCCTGCGGTGTGGGGAGAACAAAGTCCTTCTCCTGAGTCTTCTTTTTAGAAGCTTTGGCAAGGTTTTCATCGTCTAATAGAAGGGAACTGCAAAATTCAATACAGTTGTCGCAAATAAAGACATTTGGGCCCTCAATTAAACGGGCAACTTCGTCCTGAGTTCTTCCGCAAAAGGAACAGCGGATTTCAGTATCTTTTTTGTTAGGCATTTTTTAACCTCTATCTTTTAGTAATAACCTTGTCGATAAGACCGTATTCCATTGCTTCATAAGCCGACATAAAGTTATCTCTTTCGGTGTCTTTTTCAATAACCTCTAAAGGTTTGCCTGTATTTTCAGCCAAGATTTTATTTAAGTTTGCTCTGGTCTTTTCAATGTGACTTGCGTGAATTAAAATATCAGTTGCCTGACCCTGTGCCTGACCGAGAGGCTGATGAATCATAATCTCGCTGTTAGGTAGCGCATAACGTTTGCCTTTAGCACCAGCGCTTAAAAGAAAAGCGCCCATCGAAGCTGCCATACCCATACAAATAGTGCTTACATCACATTTGATGTATTGCATTGTATCATAAATAGCAAGACCAGCTGATACAGAACCGCCGGGGCTGTTAATGTAAAAGCTAATGTCTTTATCGGGGTCCTGCCCCTCGAGATATAAAAGCTGAGCGATAATAACACTTGCAGACGCATTGTCAACCTGGTCGTTAAGCATAATAATGCGGTCATTTAAAAGACGGGAGAAAATGTCATAAGAACGTTCGCCTCTGCCTGTTTGCTCTATAACATAAGGTATCATAGTCATATCCATAGTAAAAATTCCTTTCTGTATTATATAAAACGCCGACATTTAAGCCGGCGTTTTAATTACCTAATAAAAGTATTGACGGCTTTAAAAATATTTAATCAATTATTCTTCCGTCTTCTTAGTGGTGGTTTTCTTTGCTGTTGAAGTTGTCTTTTTAGCAGCGGGTTTCTTTTCAGCCTTAGCCTCAACCTCAGTAATTACTGCATTTTCTTTAATAAGGTCAATAGCCTTGCCAACTGCTAAATCTTTTGCAATTTCCTCGGTAGGAACAGCGTTGCGAATTTGCTCAGCTTCCATACCGTAATCCTTAGCCATCTTCTCGATTTGAGCGTTAATGTCTTCCTCTGTAGCCTCAATCTTCTCAAGCTCAACGATTTTCTCAAGAGCTAATCTGAACTTAACCTGAGACTCTGCTTGAGGACGGAAGGAGTTCTTAAACTCATCAAGAGTAGCGTTTGTGTACTGTAAATAGGTTTCAAGGTTAAGACCCTGAGACTGTAAACGGTAAGCAAACTCTTCAACGCTCTGATTTAAGCGGTTTTCAAACATAGCCTCGGGGATTTCGCCCTTTATGCTCTTAACGATTTGCTCAACGAGAGCATTTTCAACCTCTTCTTCAGCAACCTGTTGCTTTCTTTCGAGAGCCTTTTTCTTAATGTCTGCTCTTAAAGCGGTGAGGGTGTCAAATTCGCTGACATCCTTTGCAAACTCATCGTCGATAACAGGGAGTTCACGAACCTTGATTTCGTGAAGTTTGCACTTGAAGGTAGCATCTTTACCTGCAAGGTTTTCTGCACCGTACTCGGTGGGGAAGGTAACATTAACATCAAACTCTTCGCCGATGTTCTTACCTGCGATTTGCTCCTCGAAACCGGGGATAAACTGACCTGAGCCTAATTCTAAAGCGTAGCCCTCAGCCTTACCACCGTCAAAAGCAACGCCGTCGCAGAAGCCTTCAAAATCGAAAGTAACAGTGTCGCCCATAGCAGCAGCTCTATCAGTAACCTCTACCATACGAGCATTGCGCTCTGCCATAGCATTAATCTGAGCGTCAACCTCAGACTTAGCTACCTTAGCAATAACCTTGTCAGCCTTTAAGCCTTTGTATTCGCCGATTTCAATTTCGGGATAGGTGGTAACGGTAACCTTAAAGTCAACGCCATCTTCCTTAGAAATAGAAACCATATCGAAATCCATCTTGTCATTGATAACCTTGAGACCGGATTCGGTAATAGCCTCATCAACTACATCAGCATATATAAGGTTTAAAGCATCTTCAAAGAAAACCTCGCTGCCGTAGTATTTCTCAACGAAGCTGAAAGGAGCTTTGCCCTTTCTGAAGCCGGGAATGCTGATGTTTTTAGCATTCTTTTTGTAAGCCTCTTTAATAGCTTCCTGGAATTTTGCACCGTCAACCAGAATTTCTAATTCGTATCTGTTGGTGCCTACATTTTTAGTTGCTTTTAAACTCATTTTTTATTAACCTCCGAAATAGTGGTGCGACCACTAACATAATTGATGTAATTATATCACACATTTGAAAAAAATACCAGCATTTTTTTAAATTTATATAAAATATATAATTATATTATCCTAATAGGCGTAAAATCAATGCAATCGCACGAAATCAAGTGAAAATTGATGCCTTCAAAATGCTTTACGGCATTGTTAAAGCCCGAGCCGTGAATATGCCCGTGGTAAACATCTGTAATATTGTATTTTTGCAAAACATCTAAAATCTCACGGCAAATATAATCACCGTAAACGGGCGGGTAATGGAGAAAAACCAAAACGGGTAAATTGGTTTCAAGTGCGGCTTTAATTGATGCTTCAAGTCTGCCGGCTTCTCTCATCAAAACCTTTTTGCTTCCCGAATTATCATAAAACCAACCTCTTGTACCCGCTAACGCATAACCGTCAGCCACAATAGTGTTATTGAACAGGATTTGAGTATCGTTAATATGGTTTTCTTTAAAAAATTCGGTTATCTTTTTTTGTGTACTCCACCACAAATCGTGATTTCCCTTTAAAAGAATTTTTTTACCGTTTAATTTTTTTAAAAATTCAAAATCTTTTGCGGTTTCATTAAGTTTTAAACCCCAGGATAAATCACCTGCCAAAACAACTGTATCGTCATCGGTTACAAGGCGATTCCAGTTTGCAAAAAGTCTTTCGGTGTGATTTTCCCAACCTCGGAAAATATCCATTGGCTTATCGGTTCCAAAGGATAAATGCAAATCGGAAATTCCAAAAATACTCAATGGATTTTCTCCTTTCTGATGAATAATTTTTTTTAAATCTCACAAAATAATTATGACTTTTAAAGTCAGAAAGGACGGACTTAAAATGAATAATTCATGTGAGACCAAGTCTTGTATCAGCTGTAATGTTAAAAACTGTGTTTACCACGCCGAAAACGACACCTGTGCTGCAGGTAAAATTCATGTTGGCAACGGTATTGCAGATTCTTCGAAGGACACTTGCTGTGACACCTTTAAGATGAAATAATTTTCATTACAGCAAACGGGTATATGAAAAATATACCCGTTTTTTTATGTCTTTATTAACCCTAATATTATAACCCTCTTTTTACAGCTTTGCAATAAATTTATACCCGTTTTCAAAAAATATTTTGTCAAGTAAAGCCTTTTTAAGACCTCTTTTCTCTAAATAGTGATAAAGACAGGGGACATCTGATGTTTTTTGTAGTTTTTTATCCATTTGAGCGCCGTCAAAATCCGTGCCTATTGCTATATTATTTTCAAGATTATTTTCACATAAAAGAAAAATGTTTTGATATATTTTTTCAAAAACATCACCGCCTAAAAACGGCGGGTAAAAAGTCAGACCAATTATACCATTTTTTTCCGCAATTAACTTGATTTGTTCTAATGTCAAGTTTCTCTGGTGGGGGCAGATTTCATAACAATTTGAATGGGTCGCAAGAGGAAAATCTGCAATTTCTAATGCTTTGTAAAATGTTTTGGCATTTAGATGGGAAAGGTCGGTTGCAATTTTTAATTCGTTTAGATTTTTAATAACTTCTTTGCCAAAATCGGTTAATCCTTTATTTGAGTTACAACCTCCGCCGATGGGGTTTTCATTGTTCCAAGTCAGTGTTAGCATCTTAATGCCATCATTTTTTAAAGATTCGAGTCTGTGAATATCATTTTCTAAAACCCAGCCACCCTCAACTGAAAAAAACGGCATTAAATTTAAAGGTTTGTTTTCAAGTTTAATTTTAATATTTTTTATAATATTTTTGTAAAGTTCAAATGGATTATCAATACCGTCATTTATCCAAACAGCAAAGGTTTGCACCCATTTTTGAAAGCAGTTGCCTGAGTTTTTTGTGACACTAAGTTTGTCATTATCAAAGGGGAATTTCCGTTTATATAATTCAAATGCGGTATCACAATGTAAATCTAAAAAATTCATAACATCACCCTTTAAGATGATATTTATTTTGTATCCCTAAAAGACCAAATAAAAAACGGCAAGGTTTAACTTGCCGTTTTAAAATTAGACTAAAATATAAAACAAAATGCCTATAAACTGTAAAAGTGAGCCGAGAACTACGAAAATATGGAAAACCGAGTGAAAATATCTAACGGTTTTCTTTCCCGCAATTCCATAAAGCACAGCGCCTATTGTATAAGCAATTCCACCTGCCAAAATCCAAGCAAATCCTTTAGGGGTAAGGGCGGTAATAGCATGTTTACCGGTCAGGATAATACACCAACCGATAGCGATGTAGCATATATTGGAAAACAAACTGTACTTTTTAAGGTCAATAGCGTTAAGGGTTACGCCAAGGCAAGTAACCGCCCATACAAACCCGAAGACACCCCAACCAAGAAAAGGGTTATATTCTCTTAAAGCAGTGAGTGTAATCGGTGTGTATGTACCGGCTATAAGAAAAAAGACTGAACAATGGTCGATTACCTGCATAACCTTTTTTGCGGTACTGTTTTTAAGACCGTGGTATACGCTTGACATTGTGTATAAAACCACCATTGAAAAGCCGTAAATAAATGAGCCTACAATCTGATAAGCATCCCAATTCAAAAAGGATTTTACAACGCAAAGTGCGAAGATAATTACGCCTAAACCACCGCCTACAATGTGGGAAACCATATTAAAAATTTCCTCACCTTTTGTATAGTCAGGGAGTTTACGGTCAATGAGTTTTGTACGTTTCATGTGGACTCCTAAAAAAGCGTAAAAATATTGTCTAAAAATGTCAAAATGATTTACATAAGTTATGCACTTAAATTATTATGACATTATGGTTTTACAACTTTTCAACATAGTTTTCCACCGTTTTTAAAGGGACAAACCTTGATTTTACCGATATTTAGTATCAAAACGGTGGATAACTCCGTTAATAAAGTGGAAAACATAAAAGGTTGCTTTAGTTTACATAACAGTATTTTTTTCTAAAAGTTTGTCCATAATCGCTGGGCCAAATTCAATAAAAATACCACTGTTTTCACATGTGATTTCGTTAAAAGTATCAGCGCCGTTGTTTGCCTTTTTGCTGTCATATAAAAGATAGGGCACAGGATCGGCCGAATGGGTCTTGATGCAAAGGGGAGTTGGGTGGTCAGGCATTATCAAAATTCGATAATCTTCACCTGAATTTTCGAAATATTCTAAGAGAAGTTTCAAGGAACGACTATCAATCATTTCAATAGCCTTTACCTTGTTTTGAATTTCGCCTCGATGACCACATTCATCGGGCGCTTCAAAGTGAAGATAAACCAAATCGGAACCGTTTTTAAATGCCTCAATAGCTGCAAGAGTTTTGGCTTCAAAATCGGTATCGATATATCCTGTTGCGCCGGGAACATCGGGGGAATTCATACCTCCACAAATTGCAATACCTTTTAATAGGTCAACTGCACTGATGACTGTGGCGCTAACACCATTTTTTTCTTTAAAGTTTTGAAGCTGTGGTTTAACACCTTCGCCCCAAAGCCAAATTGAATTCGCTTCGTTTTCACCCTTTTTGCGTCTTTCAATGTTGACAGGGTGGTCTTTAAGAATATCATAACTCTTTTTCATTAAGTCAATTAAAGGTTTTGCATTTTCGCTGTCGCTTAAATACTCTGTAATAACCCTACCGCTAATATCGTGGGGAGGGGTAAGAGTACCAAGGTCGGTTGTTCCGTTATCCACAACGAGACAGTGGCGGTAGCTAACACCACCATAGAATTTGTAAATCTCGTTTCCAAGTTCTTTTTCAACGGTCTCAATAATTTTATGCGCTTCCTCGGTTGAAATATCACCTGCGCAGTAATCAACCATTGTTTTATTTTCATATTTTTCTTCGTTTGACAAGGTTACAATGTTGCAACGAAGAGCAACATCAGTGTCTTTAAGGTCAACACCGATGGAAGCCGCCTCTAAGGGAGAACGACCTGTGTAGCAAACATTTGGGTCATAACCCATAACAGATAAATTTGCAACATCACTGCCGGGTTTTAAACCGTCTGCTACCGTTTTGCAAAGACCGATTTCTGCAGTGCGGCAGAGTTTATCCATATAAGGTTTATTTGCACATTCCATAGGAGTCTTGTTATTTAAAGCCTCGTTTGGAATATCCGCCATACCGTCGCAAAGTAAAACTAAATATTTCATAACATCACCATAAATAATTTATTAATACAATTATACCATAAAACGGCAAAATGTAAATATCAATTTAAAATAAAAACTCCCTCTTCT
>JAZSDI010000124.1:0-32550 GCA_045531045.1 Acutalibacteraceae bacterium
AAAAGAACGATAAGTCCGAAAAGTATCATTTCGGTGCCGAGAATCTGAGTGACCTCGCCGTTTTTTAAATACTGCACAATTCCTCGCAAAACGGGGATTATCAAAATAAATAGAAACGGCTTGATTATAGTTAAAATCATCAGCGGGTGGGCTTTGAATTCTCGCTTCATTTCTCGCCCTCCGCCAAAGCCTTGATAAATTTCTCTGTATCCTTTGAAGGCAACTCAGGAATAATCATACTGCTTCTTGCCGCTTTTAATGTTACGGCGCTAAGACCCATAACCTTTGCTAAGGGTGAAGTTATACTCTCGGCGTAAATCATCTTTGAAAAAGGCATAATGTGGGTCATTTTTATAATAACGCCACTTTCAATTATAACTGCGCCGTTTATATATTTAATGCTGTATCGCTTGAAAAGAGCAGGGAGATACCACAAAATTGCCGCCTCGTAAAGACAGATAATTATAAGTGTTGCGGCCAAAAACCAGTCAAACGAATGAAAAAAGTAAGAGAAAATGCCAAAAAACACTAAAACTGCAAAGGTAACCCTTATTTTCCAAAGAGAAAGGGTTTTTCTTGGTAGTTTCAATTCTTCCATTTCTTCACCTACTCGCCTTTTATTTTTTTCCAATATTCTTTGTAACTTTGCTCTAATTTATTATCGCCAAACTCATAATATTTTTTGTTTTTGAGAATATCGGGTAGATATTGTTGGTTTACATAATGCCCTGAATATGAATGTGGGTATTTATAATTTTGGCCCTTAACTTCGGCATCCTCGCCATCAAAGTGTTTATTCTGTAACTGACGGGGAATATCGCCGATAAGTCCTTTTTCGATATCCTCCATGGCGGAATTTATCGCATTATATGCCGAGACGGATTTTGGTGCATTCGCCACCAAAATCACAGCGTTTGCAAGGGGTATTCGAGCCTCAGGCAGACCCACCATCAAGGCGGTATCAACCGCTGATTTTACAATAGGAATTATCTGCGGATAGGCAAGACCGACATCTTCGTTAGCACAAACAAGCAGTCTTCTGCAAGCGCTTGGCAAATCCCCTGCCGCTAAAAGTCTGCCCAAATAATAAACTGCGGCGTCGGGGTCGCTTCCCCTCATAGACTTTTGGTAAGCCGACACAATATCATAGTGTTGGTCGCCCTCACGGTCGTATCTGACAGAATTTCCCTCTAAAATTTCCTCAACCGTCTGGTCGGAAATATCCGAGCCTAACATTCTGCAAAGCTCAAGCATATTAAGACTTCGTCTCACATCACCTGCAGCGGCAAGGGCTATTTTTTTAATCGCCTCGTCGCTTATAGTTACAGTTTCTTCCTCGATTAAAATCGACACCGCACGGCTTAAAACCTCGCAAATATCAGGGGTTGAGAGGGTTTTGAACTCAAAAACTGTGGAACGGCTGAGTATTGCATTGTAAACATAAAAATAAGGATTTTCGGTGGTGGAGGCTATAAGCGTGATATCCCCGTTCTCGATATATGACAATAAAATTTGCTGTTGCTTTTTGTTGAAATACTGAATTTCATCCAAGTAGAGCAAAATTCCGCCTTGGGAATCAATGGTACCGATAGATGCTACAATTTCCTTAATATCTGCAGTCGAGGCGGTGGTTGCATTCAAGTAATGCAGTTTCTTTCCGCAGTTTTTTGCAATAATATTCGCAACTGTGGTTTTGCCAACCCCCGAGGGACCGTAAAATATTAAGTTTGGAAGTTGCTTTGATTCGATAATTCGTCTTAGCACCTTGTCTTTACCCAAAAGGTGCTTTTGACCCGCAACATCATCTATTGTTTGTGGTCTTAATTTATCTGCCAAAGGGGACATTTTTTCGCCTCCTGTCATTAGTTTTTATATTAAAACATATATAAAATAGGGTGTTTTATATGCGAAAGACTGTTTTTCTAAAAAATGCTGTTATTTTAACCGCATCCTCGCTGATTTTGAGGTTTGCGGGTATAATTTTCAAGGTTTACATAACACAATTAATCGGTAGCGAGGGTGTAGGACTTTATCAGCTTGTTTTCAGCTTTTATATGTTGGCTTCGACCTTTGCGACAAGTGGTATAAGTACCGCAGTTACCCGACTTATAACCGAAGAAATTGCCCTTGGCACCAAAAAAAGCACACTTAAAATTTTTAAAAGGTCGATTGAGCTTACCTTAATTGTGGCTTTGATTTCGGTGGCGGTGGTCTATTTTGGGGCTGAATTTATTGCAAAAACGATTATTGGGGATATCAGAAGTCTTCCCGCAATTAAAATTTTGCCGCTTTCTCTACCATTTATGGGTGTTTCCTCTTGTATCAGAGGTTATTTTATCGCAAGGCGACGGGTTACACCCAATGCCTTAACCCAAATTTTTGAGCAAGGCATCAGAATTGCCGCTGTTTTAATTTTGGTTAAGAAATTTATAAAAAAGGGTATTGCATACGCCTCTGCAGGAGTGATTTTGGGCGACTGCATTGCCGAGGGACTCTCTTGCTTGGTGCTTTATCTCTGCTTTTTATCAAGCAAAAAGTCACTAAACCGCCTAAAAGGTCGTGATAATCCACCGTTTAGGGTTATAAAAGAGCTTGGCAGAATTTCACTGCCCATAACCTCGGGCAGATATTTAAATACCGCCCTTAGAACTGCCGAAAATGTCTTGGTACCGAAGAATCTGGCAAGATATCCCTTCTCCAGCGCCAACGCATTATCGCAATTCGGTATGATAAAAGGTATGGCTTTGCCGATTTTGTTCTTTCCGTCCACCCTTTTGAACTCGGTTTCAACCCTGCTTATTCCCGAAATGAGCGAGGCGGTGGCAAAAAATATGCGTTCCACCGTTAAAGAACTGACCCATCAGGTTTTAAGGCTGACCGCCTTGCTTTCCTTTGTGTTTGGCGGAATTTTCCTCTTTGTAGGGCAAAAAATCGGTCTTTTAATCTATAAATCTGCCGATGTAGGTTTCTTGCTTGTTGCCCTTTCCCCCATCGTTCCTTTTATGTATCTCGACAGTGTCTCCGACGGTATTTTAAAAGGGCTCGACCAACAAACCTTTACCTTTCGCACCGCAATTTCCGACTCAACCTTGAGAATTATTTTAATTCTCTGTCTTTTGCCCATAAGCGGTATGAGGGGATTTATCGGTATTATGTATTTTTCAAATTTCCTGACCTGTTTTTTAAATGTCCGCCGTTTATGTAAAGTCAGCGGTGCGAAATTAAAACCTTTTAAAGAAATTTTATTTCCAATCTTTTTATCACTTTTTTCATGTTTAATTTGCAACACTATTTTAAAGGTTTTAAATATTACGAATATTTTAGTGTTAGTAACACTCTTTGCAGTCCTGACTTTATCGTTATATGTGCTTTTACTGTCTATTACGAAAATTGTGGAATTAAGGCAGATTTTACACATATTTAAACACTAATTTGCTATTTATTGTGTAAAAATTGTGTAAATTATGTTAAACCTCTTTCTCAAGCAATAGAAATATTTTTATGTGTATAGTATCACTTTTAAAATTTCTATTGGCTGTGAGAGAGGGTTTTTATCGCTTTTCTTTAAAAAAATCTTCGAGAATTTTTTTGCACTCATCCTCTAAAATTCCGCCGTAAATTTCGGGCTTGTGGTTATAAGGATAGTCGCAAAGATTTATAACACTGTCCATACTCCCCGCCCTTAAATCGAAAGCGCCGAAAACAACCGTTTTAATTCTTGAATTTATAATAGCGCCCGTACACATAGGGCAAGGCTCAAGGGTTACATAAAGCTCGCACCCGTCAAGCCGCCAAGAATTTAAAACTTTACAAGCCGTATTAATGCACTCTATCTCAGCGTGGGAGAGTGCATTTTGTTTTTGCTCTCTTTGGTTGTGACCTTTGGCTATAATCTCGCCGTCTTTAACAATAACGGCGCCAACGGGTACTTCGCCCTCGTCATAAGCTTTTTTTGCTTCACCTAAAGCCTCTAACATAAAACTCTTATTCATATTTTCCTTTAAACCACAATATAAAGACAAGCTTGAGCTAAATTTATTATCAAAAATGCAAGTATAAAGCCATTTGTTAAAAATGCTTTATATTTTTCTCTTTCAATTAAAGCGGTTTCGCTTTTTTCTATTGTGAAGAAATCTTTATCAATCTTGCAAAGCATAAAAATTCCAACAACCAATGTGATTAAAAGTAAAAATACATAAACCACACTCTTAATTTCATTTGGAACAGATTCGGGCAGATAATTTAAAACAACCGATATAAAGTTATTATAAAAATGCACTGCAACCGAAACCCTTAAAGAGCCTGTTTTTAAAACAGCAAAACCTAAAAACAGACCAACAAAGAAAGCAAAGGGGATTTGCTCAAAATTAGAGTGCAACACACCAAAGCAAATTGAACTTGCAATTAAAGCAAAGGTATCTCCAAACTTTCTGAGTGACCCTAAAATAATTCCTCTGAAAGCAAATTCCTCTAAAAGTGCGGGAACTATTGCTGTTGAAATAACGGTTAACAAAAATCCAAAAACTCCGTCAGGATTTTCTATTTCAGGTCTTGCATAATCAATGCCGATTCCCTTGAAAAAAGAGTCCATATAAGATGCCGCAATGTTTCCAAAGGCGCAAAATCCAATTCCAAAAAAGAAAAGCGGTAAAAACAGTCCTTTTTCTGTCTTTTTAAAGGAAACTAAATCACTTATTCTGTAATGGGACATTTTGAAAACTGTTGTCACAACTGCGCCGAAAACCAAAATGGAATAAAAAACATTAACCACTTCGTTTACAGCGGGAGCAGATAAAACATCGCTTTTTCCTGTTAAACTTAAAATCAATATTGACAGAAAACTAAGTGTGAAACTCACCAAAAATGTGAAAACTGTTACTGCTAAAAGGCTTATACCGACAGTATTCGACACTCTTTTTAATTTTCTTTTTTCTTCTCTTTTTGCCATCTCCTCGGGGGAGAAATAGGGTATAAAAACCTCTGGGGTAGAGGTTACACTCTCCCCAAAGGTTTCTTGGTTTAAATTTTCGTTGTAATTTTCGTTCATAGTATTAAAAACTTTCTTAAAAAATTACCGCTCAAGTCTCTGTTTCCTGGTCTACGGGTTCGTTTGCACTTGCAATTTCCTCTGCAGTTTCGGTAGCGTCACCCGCATCAGCGTCGGCTGCCTCGGGTTTTTCGGTTACCTCGTCCTCATTGTGCTCGGTAAGTGCTACTGAAAGGATTTTCTCACCCTCAGCCACTCTCATAACTCTAACACCCTTTGCA
The DNA here is from genome assembly GCA_045531045.1 of Acutalibacteraceae bacterium. Taxonomy (GTDB): domain Bacteria; phylum Bacillota; class Clostridia; order Oscillospirales; family Acutalibacteraceae; genus UBA737. Next base: position 5,269 of record JAZSDI010000124.1, read on the forward strand.
GGACGGTTGAACTGAGAAATATCGCCCGAGAAAATTCTGATAACAATGCCGTTTGAGGCAATCATAATAATATCATCATTATCACCAACAGGGATAGTTGCCGCAACCTTACCGTATTTCTCGGTACGGTAGTTGGTAAGACCCTTACCGCCACGGGACTGCAAACGGTAATCGGCAATAGAAGAAATTCGGCCATATCCTGTTTCGGTAACGGTTAAAATTCTGCTATCCTCGTCAACAATAGCCATATCAATAACACGGTCGCCCTCACGCATATTAATTGCACGAACACCACGGGCAGTTCTACCCATTGCACGAACATTTTCTTCCTTAAACTGAATAGCAAGACCGTCTCTTGTTGCAATAAAGATGTTTTGTTTGCCGTTAGTCATTCTAACAAAGCCCAACTCGTCATCTTCATCAATATTGATTGCAATAATACCGCTCTTTCGGGTATTTCTGAACTCAGATACCTTAGTTCTCTTAATGGTACCTTTTTTGGTTACCATTGCGATATAGTTATCCTCATCAAGTTCACTTGCGGGGAGAATAATTGTAATTTTCTCATCAGCCATAAGAGGTAGAATATTAATCAAATTCATACCCTTTGAAGTACGGCTTCCCTCGGGAATTTCGTATGCCTTAATACGATACATTCTTCCAAGGTTGGAGAAAAGCATAATCCAGTCATGAGAAGAGCAAACAAACATATTCTCAACAGCGTCTTCTTCTCTTGTGGTCATACCTGTAATACCTCTGCCGCCACGGTTTTGAACATTATAAGTGTCAGCAGGGAGTCGCTTAATATATCCGTTAACGGTTTTAGTAAGAACACAGTCCTCTTCGGGAATAAGGTCTTCAATATCAACCTCACCCGCAACATCGGTAATCTCGGTCTTGCGGTCGTCAGAGAATTTATCTCTTAAATTCAATGCCTCAGTTTTAACAATATCGAGAATTTTCGCACGGGATGCCAAAATTTCCTCGCACTCTTTAATGAATTCAAGTTTTTCTTTTAATTCATCAAGGATTTTTTGTTTTTCAAGACCTGATAATTTACCAAGTTGCATCTGAACGATAGCGGTGGTCTGAATATCATCAAGTCCAAAGCGTTCAGACAAAGCCTCTTTACTTTCAGGAATAGTTTTAGATTTGCGGATAATTGCAATAACCTCGTCAATAAAATCAAGCGCTACCTTCAAGCCCTCTAAAATATGGGCTCTTTCCTCGGCTTTGCGTTTATCGAAAGCAGTTCTGCGGTAAACAATCTCATACTGGAAGTCAATGCAGTTTTGAAGCATCTCTTTAAGGGTTAAAACCTGAGGTCTGCCGTTAACGATAGCAAGTAAAATTGCACCAACGGTTGTCTGCAAAGAGGTGTATCTATAAAGTTTGTTTAAAACAACCTGTGGGTTAGCGTCTTTTTTAAGGTCAACTATAATTCTGATACCGCCGTCACGCTTAGAAGAATAGTCAACAACATCATCAATACCCTCAATTCGCTTTTCAGCGGCTAAATCATAGATATTTTTAACTAAATCCTGTTTTTTAACCTTATAAGGAATTTCGGTTATAACAATTCTGAATCTGCCATTCTTAACCTCTTCAATTTCGGCTTTACCACGAAGAATAATTCTGCCTCGACCTGTAGCATAAGCGGCTCTGATACCGCTTCTTCCCATAATAATACCGCCTGTTGGGAAGTCGGGTCCCTTAATATGTTCGCAAAGGTCGGAAAGTTCAGCCTCGGGGTTGTCGATAAGGCAACACATACCGTCAATAACCTCACCTAAATTGTGGGGAGGAATTTCGGTAGCCATACCAACAGCAATACCGCTTGAGCCGTTAACCAACAACTGTGGAAAACGAACAGGTAAAACTGTGGGTTCTTCCAAACGGTTGTCATAGTTAGGGGTGAAATCTACAGTTTCTTTATCAATATCATCAAGCATACTGTAAGAGAGTCTGTTCATTCGAGACTCGGTATAACGATAAGCAGCGGCGGGGAAACCGTCAATGTTACCGAAGTTTCCCTGACCGTCGATTAAAGGATAACGAAGTGAGAAATCCTGAGCCATACGAACCATAGCATCATAAACACTGGCGTCGCCGTGGGGATGGTATCTACCGAGCACTGAACCTACAGTGTCGGCGCATTTTCTATGCTTTTTGTCGGGTGAAAGCCCGTTTTCATACATAGTGTAAAGTATTCTTCTGTGAACAGGTTTTAAACCGTCACGAACATCGGGGATAGCACGGCCAACCAAAACCGACATTGAATACTGAAGCATACACTGTTTAACTTCGTCAACAATTTCTACCGGCTGAATGTTGGTTTCTTCATCACTCGGCCAATATACATTTTCAAGTTTTGCCATTTCCTATCCCTCCTTAAATATCCAAATCTGTTGCAAATACTGCATTTTCTTCAATAAATCGGCGTCTTGGCTCAACCTCGTCACCCATAAGCATTGTAAAGGTCTGGTCGGCAAGTTCTGCATCCGCCATTGTAACTTTGAGCATTGTTCTGTGCTCAGGGTCAAGGGTTGTTTCCCAAAGCTGGTCGGGGTTCATTTCACCAAGACCTTTGTAACGCTGAATATCAACATTACCGCCAAGTTCTTCAATAAATCTATCTCTATCCTCTTCGGTAAAAGCATCATAATAGCGTTTACCTTTTGCCACACGGTAAAGAGGCGGTTGAGCTAAATAAATATGACCCGTTTCACTAAGTTGAGGCATATATCTGAAGAAGAACGTAAGCAAAAGTGTTCTGATATGGCTTCCGTCAACGTCGGCATCGGCCATGATAACAATTTTATCATAACGAAGTTTACTAATATCAAAGTTTTCAGCAATACCAGTGCCTAATGCCACAACAACAGGGGTTAATTTATCGTTTCCGTAAACCTTATCTACCCTTGCCTTTTCAACGTTAAGCATTTTACCCCATAAAGGCAAGATTGCCTGATAAGTTGAGTTTCTTCCTTCAACTGCCGAACCACCTGCAGAGTCTCCCTCCACGATAAATATTTCGGTTTTTGTGGGGTCATCCGAAATACAATCTTTAAGTTTTTCGGGCATTCGGGTTTTGCCGCCGATACCTGATTTACTTCTTTGTAAATCTCTCGCTTTTTGAGCGGCTTCACGGGCGTTAGATGCCGCAATAGCTTTATCAATGATAGTTTTTGCGTCATCAGGGTTTTCTTCTAAATATTGATATAACTTTTTATTAACTAAATCTCTGACAAGTTTACCAATAGAGGTGTTACCAAGCTTAGCTTTCGTCTGGCTTTCAAACTGAGCGTCGGCAAGTTTAACCGATACTACAGCTACAACACCCTCTAAAATATCGTCGCCTTTAAGTCTTGCGTTACCCTCTTTTAATTTTTTGAAATCAAAAGCATATTTATTAACAATATTTGCTAAACTTTGTCTGAATCCTTGCTCGTGGGTACCGCCGTCAACAGTATATAATGTATTAGCAAAGGACATTACTCTTGTATCATAAGAGGTTGACCAAACAAGTGCAATTTCTGCGGTGGAATCACCGTCAGTATCGTTGAAATAAATAACATCTTTATTAATTTTATCCTTTTTCATACCCTCAAGGATATATTCAACATAAGACTTAATACCGCCCTCATATTTAAAATCGTCGGTGCGGTCGGGAATATCAGCGTCACTTCTTAAATCTTTTAATACAATTCTGATACCTGCATTTAAAAATGCTTGTTCACGAAGTCTTTTAAGTAAAATATCGTAATCATATCTTGTGGTATCGGTGAAAATTGATGGGTCGGGTTTAAAGGTAACTGTTGTTCCTTTTTCGTTTGTTGTTCCAATAACATTTAAAGCTTCAGCCACATTTCCTTTTTCATAACGCTCTTTATAAACTTTTTCGCCGTCTTTAACCTCAACCTCAAGCCAAGAAGACAAAGCATTAACAACCGAAGCACCAACACCGTGGAGTCCTCCCGAAACTTTATATCCGTTACCTCCGAACTTACCGCCGGCATGCAAAATTGTGAAAACAACTGTAACAGTGGGAATTCCTTTTTGAGGGTTAATACCAACAGGAATACCTCTGCCGTTATCGGTAACACGAATAACACCGTCATCTAAGATTTCAACGGTGATTTTATCGCAGAAACCTGCCAACGCTTCATCTATTGCGTTATCCACAATTTCATAAACTAAATGGTGAAGTCCTCTCTCGCCCGTGGAACCAATATACATACCTGGGCGTTTTCTAACAGCTTCAAGTCCTTCTAAAACCTGAATAGAACTTTCGTCATAATTTCCTTCAACAATAGGATTTAAGTTTTCATTACTCATTAAAATTCAATTCCTTTCTTTGAGTAAAAATTTTAAAGTATGCCAATTCTTCTATATAAAGTAAGGGAAGAAAGGGGGGAAATGTAAACCTTTAAATCATCTTTTTTTCCTGCAAGAATAAAAGATTTTGGTAATTCATAAGAAACATTTACTGTTTTTTTCTCTTTTTCGGCTTTATTTATAAATTTTCTTGTGTGTTTTGAAACGGTTGTTGAATCTAAATCAAAAATTCCAATAACATCTTTTTCTTTAACTACCGTTTCAAGACCTAAATGGAGATACATTCTGCAATTTCTCCTTTATCAATTCTAAAACTTTTACCCGCCTTTAAATTTTCCACACTTTTAGGGTCGCAACAGCTTAAAAATGTTTGCATTCCTTTAATGTGATTTAAAATAAAGTTCTGGCGGCCAACATCTAACTCACTCATAATATCATCAAGCAAACAAATCGGTGTTTCGCCTGTGTTTTTCTTAATAACCTCAGCTTCACAAAGCTTTAAACAAAGAGCAACACTTCGTTTTTGACCTTGAGAGCCGTAATTTTTAGCAGAAATTCCGTTGATTTTAAAATCTAAATCATCTCTATGGGGTCCAACCGAGGTTTTTACAGAATACATATCCTCTTGTCTTCTAATTTTTAAATTTTCTAAAAGTGAAAGATTTTTAAAAGAGGGAATATATTCAATTTCTAAAAATTCTTTTTCACTTGAAATTCCGCCGTAAATTTTCGGTATAAATTCTTTTAAAATTTCAATGTATCTTAAACGGTATTTAATAATTTTTTCGCCGTTTTCTGCAATTTTTTCTTCAAAGGAATCTAAAATATCATTAATTTCGGGATAATTCCTTATATCTTTGATAATTTTGTTTCTCTGCATCACAGCACGGTTATATTCTCGCAAAATTTCAATGTAATTCGGATATAACTGACAAATTGCAGTGTCTAAAAATTTGCGTCTCACCTTTGGTCCGTCGGTCAAAAGGCGTAAATCTTGGGGAGAAAAAACAATAGCATTTAAATTTCCCGCAAGTTTTGAGGGAGATTTTAAAGCCTTGCCGTTTAAAAAAGCTTTTCTTTTATCTGTAATTTCAATTTCAATCTCTTTTTCAATACCCTCTGAAATAAAATTACAGTATATTTCACTTTTTTCAGCATTAAAGTTTAATAATTCCTCATCTTTAGCGCCTCTGAAACTCTTAGCTCCAGTAAAAGACCAAATTGCCTCAATAATGTTTGTTTTTCCTTGAGCATTTTCGCCGAAAATAACATTCATTTCGCTGTGAGGCTCAAAATTAATATTTTTGAGGTTTCTGAAATTTTTAAAATTTAAGGAATTAATCCTCATTTTATTATAAATCCTTTACCGTCAAACTCGACCTTGTCACCGCTTCTTAATTTCTTTCCTCTCATCAAGCAAACCTCGCCGTTTACTTTAACCAAACCGTCCAAAATCACCATTTTTGCGATTCCGCCAGTGGGAACAAGGGAAGAAAATTTTAAAGCAGAGTCAAGTTTTATAAAATCTTCTTTAATTTCTAATTCAATAAAACTCATTATTTTAACCTCATAGGCATTATCATATATTCAAAACGGTCGCCCTCTAACGCTTTCATTAAAATTCCTGCATTTGAGCCGTTGAATAAAATTTGGATTTCTTCGGTGTCTATTGCTCTTAAAGCATCAAGCAAATATCTACTGTTAAGACCGATTTCGAATTTAGGTCCTTCAAGATTAATGTTAAATGTTTCGGTTGCACGGCCAACAGAGGTAGCACAGGTGAAAACAACATTTAATTCATTAAAATAACATCTTACAGGTGTTGAAAAGCTTTCACTTATAAGCAAGGATACACGCTCGATAGTGTTTATAAGTTCTCTTGTGTTCACAACAACCCTCTGAGTAAATTCGGTGGGGATAGTTTTTCTGTAATTTACAAATTCACCCTCAATTAAACGGGAAATAAATGAATATCCGTTAATTACAAAGGAAATCAGTCGGTTTGAAACCTTAATTTCAATATCTTCACTGTTTTCGTCTATCAAACGCAAAACTTCGGCAACAGCCTTGTTTGAAACGGTAAATTCAATATTTTTTGTTTCTTTAACCTTTTCTTTTCTGACTGCAAGGCGGTATCCGTCAATACCAACCATTGTAAGATAAGAATCAGCCACACAGAAATTAATACCGGTTAAAATAGGTTTTGCACCCTCGTTTGTTGCAGCGGCAAAAAGTGTGGTTTTAATCATTTCTGCCATAATATCGGCTTCAATGCTAATACTTTCATTATCAGCCACATTTGGCATTTCGGGGAAATCGGTTGCAGCCATACCTAAAATATCAAAGGTGGCTTCGCCGCATCTGATATGACAGTTTAATTTTTCATCGGTTTCAATTTCAACCTGCAAACCGTCAAGTCTTCTTAAAATATCAGCAAGTAAACGGGCGTTAACAACAATATCACCCTCTTGTTTACAGTTTGCATATATTTCTTTTTTCATACCCATTTCAAGATTATATGCAATTAAAGTTACTTTGCCTTGCTCGGCAGAGATTAAAATTCCTTCCAATATCGGCATAGAGGTTTTAGCGCCAACTACCCTTTGAAGTCTTGATACTGCATCTAAAAGAGAAGAGCGTTCAACAGTGAAAAACATAAAATTCCTCCTAAAAGAAAATATAAAATAACAGTAATAATAAGATATGTTAAGTGTGGGGAAAAGGGGGTTAAACCTTTAAAAAACAAAGAAAGTTGCGGTGGATTAAAAAGTTTATAAAAAGTGGATAAGTCTAACAACTTTATTTATCAACACACCGTTTAATAACTTTGCGGTTAATTAAGGTGGAAACGGTGGATAAATTTAATTTAAAAACCCATCTCACTCTGGCTTCTTAAATTTGCAATTAGGTCGTCAACCAACTCTTTTTGATAAGGTTTATCTCTTAAGAAATCCTCGATTTTTTTAACATTATAAAGAACAGTGGTGTGGTCTTTACCAAAACTTTCACCAATCGCTTTAAAAGAAAGGTCGGTGGTCTCTCTTGCTATATACATAGCAACCTGACGGGCTAAAACCAAATCTGCGGTTTTGCGGTTTGATAAAATATCGCTTTCCGAAACATTATAGGTGTGAGCCACCTCGGCGATAATTTTTTCAACCTTAATAGGCTCGGGTTTTGTGTCGCTTATAATATCCTTAATAATTCCCTGCACCGCCGAAATAGTAGGCACTTTTTTCTGAATAGAAACATAAGCCTGAATTTTCTTCACAACACCTTCAAGCTGACGGGTGTTAACCTTTATGTTTTCTGCAATATAGAAAGCCACAGCTTCGGAAATTTCGATATTGTATTGCTCGGCTTTTTTCTTGATAATTCCAACTCTTGTTTCAAAGTCGGGGGCTAAGATATCAGCAAAAAGTCCGCCTTCTAAACGGGAACGGATACGGTCGTCAAGAGTTTTAATATCCTTAGGCGGTTTATCAACCGTAACCACGATTTGTTTGTTGTTCTGAATAAGGGTATTAAAGGTGTTAAAAAACTCTTCCTGTGTTTGTTCTTTTCCGGCAATAAAATGAATATCATCTATTAGTAAAACATCGGCTGTGCGGTATTTGTTTCTGAAGTCATCAATAGTGCCGAGTCCGAGTTTACCCTCTTGCAAAGCCTGAATTAACTGATTTGTAAATTCTTCGCTTCGGATATATTCAATTCTCTTATATGGGTTGTTTCTTTTTATATGATTTTTAATTGCCAACATCAAATGAGTTTTACCAACACCCGAGGGTCCGTAGATAACCAATGGGTTATAGTTTGGAATAACTGCGGGTGCATCGGCAACGGCTAAAGATGCGGCATGGGCAAAACGGTTGTTAGAGCCCACAACAAAGTTCTGGAAGGTGAAAAAATCCTCGAAAGAAAGACCGGAACTAAACTGTTCTGCCATACGGATACGGTCTTCGTTCTTTTCCACAATAAAATTATATTTAACCTCAAAACCCATTGCGGCTTCACCGCTTTTTTTAAGAATATCAGAATAATTGTCTTTTATAATATCAATAGCATATTCTTCTTTACAGGCAAGGGTAAGAATTCCCGAAGAAAAAGAAACGGGAGTAAGGTCGCCTAAAAAGCAGTCAAAAGCCACCTGTGTGATAATCTTTTTACACTCTTCACAGATTAAATTCCAAATGTCATTTACCGATGTAACAGCCATTAATTTTAACTTCCTTTCACAAGGTTTTTTATCAAAAAATAATACTAATCCAATCTACTAAATTATAACACAAACAGCAGTTTTTTTCAATGTTTAAAAGTAAAAAAAGTGCATAATTTTTAAGATTTTTTCGAAGTTTTTAAGGGGTGATAAACAATAAAATGAAAAGCTCGATTTTAAGGGTTGTTTTGGTTAATTTTTTGTGCGTTTGTCTGTGTTTTTTGTGCGGTTTTATAAATCGGGACGCCTTTGTTTCTAACCGAGTAACCAAACAAAGCAAACCCACTGAAAATACCGCCTCAAGCGAGGCTCAGGCACCCCAAAAAGAAGAAGAAAAACCTATAGAAGAACCGATAGAAAGCGAGGTCTCGTCAATTTCTTCGGAAACCGTGAAAGAAACCTCTGCCGAGGCTATAAAAGGCAACATTTTAAGCCAATATATTTCACCCTATTCTGCAAAGGACAGCTACGATGCGGTTTACCTAAAAAACAGCACATCTTTAAAGGTTAAAATCAAGGATTATTTAGAGGGAAAAATAAATTTTAGTATTGCAAAAAATTCAGAGCCGCAGGTTTTAATTCTCCACACCCACGCCACCGAAACTTTTATGACCGAGGATAAAGATTATTTTACCGAAAGTTTTTCTTCCCGTTCCTTAAACGAAGCGCAAAATATGGTCTCTGTCGGAAAAATTGTGGCCGAAAAATTAAATGCGGCGGGAATTTCCACTCTGCACGATACAACACTTCACGATTATCCAAGTTATACCAAAAGTTATTCGAGAAGCGCCGAGACGGTAAACAAATATTTAAAGCAATATCCCTCAATCAAGGTGGTGCTTGACCTTCACCGAGACGCCGTCACAAAAGAAAACGGTGACAAGGTGAAATTGGTTACCGAAATCGGCGGAAAAAAGGCGGCTCAGGTAATGTTAGTTATGGGGTCGCAAAGCGGGTCTGTAACAAATTTTCCAAAATGGGAGGAAAATTTTAAACTTGCCGTTAAACTTCAAAATGTAATGGAGGAAAATTATCCCACCTTGGCGAGACCCTTAATGCTTATGAGCAAAAATTATAACCAAAGTTTAACAACAGGGTCTTTGCTTTTGGAATTCGGCACCGATGCCAACACCTTAGAAGAGGTGCATTATTCGGCAGACCTTGTCGGCGACTGCCTTGTGAAATTGCTTTCTGAATTAAATTAAAAAAATATTGCGGGAGGGGATGGAGCCCCTCCCCTACGATTTGAAAAAATAATTTAAATACAAATTTTCGGGGAATAATAACAAAAAAGCGGAGGGTTAATATGAAAAGGAATACAAGATTATTTTTCAGAAGTTTTTTTGTTTCATCGGTTGTGGTGTTTTGCATTGGACTCGGATTTTTCGGCATAACAAAAGCCTACGAGGGAATACGCCTCGTAGGCTTTGGAGAATACCGCAAAGCAATAGAAATAGGTGACAGCAGTATTAAAATATTTGATTATATTATAGAGTTTTAATGTTAAGGTCCTTAAGCTGAATATCGTCAACCTGTGCAGGTGCGCCCGACATAGGCTCGGTGGTGTTGGAAATCTTGGGGAAGGCAATAACATCACGGAGACTGTCGCAACCGCACATAAGCATTACGAGTCGGTCAAGACCGATACCCATACCGCCGTGTGGGGGAGCGCCGTACTTAAACGCATCGGTAAGGAAGCCGAATTTCTCGTGGGCCTCCTCGTCGGACAAGCCTAACGCCTTAAACATTTTAGACTGTAAAACGGGGTCGGTAATACGGATAGAACCGCTTGAAAGCTCAACGCCGTTGAGCACCAAATCATAAGCCTTGGCAAATACCTTTTCGGGATTTGTATCCAAATACTGAATTGACTCGTCCAAAGGTGAGGTAAAGGGGTGGTGCATAGCATCCCAGTTTCCTGTTTCTTCGTTATATTCGAAGAAGGGGAACTCGGTAATCCAAAGGAAATTGAAGGTGTCGGGGATAATATCAAGTCGCTTTGCAACCGTAAGGCGAAGCGCACCCAATACTGACAAGCAAAGACTCTTTTTATCAGCAACAATAAGCACCAAGTCGCCCTTTTCGGCGCCTGTTCTCTCCAAAATTGCCTTCATTTCATCTTCGGTCATAAATTTGGAGAAGGAGCAGGTAGGAGTATCCTCAACCCAACGGATAAAAGCAAGACCCTTAGCGCCGATACCCTTAGCGGTTTCGGTCAACTTGTCAATTTCTTTTCTTGTGTAGGTATCAACCGCATTTTTAGCAGTAATGGCTCTAACAGTTCCGCCCTTTTTAACGGTATCGCTAAACACCGAGAAACCGCAGTTTTCAACAATGTCCGACAAATCCTTGATTTTCATTTCAAAACGGGTGTCGGGCTTGTCTGAGCCGTAGTCGTTCATAGCGTCAACGAATTTTAGTCTCGGCAAGGGAGTGGGAATATCCACATCTAAAACCTCTTTAAAGAGGCGTTTGATATAACCCTCGGCGATAGCATACACATCCTCAGGCTCAACAAAGGACATTTCAAGGTCAATTTGGGTAAATTCGGGCTGACGGTCGGCTCTCAAATCCTCGTCACGATAGCAACGGGCGATTTGCATATATCTGTCAAATCCTGAAAGCATTAAAAGCTGTTTATAAAGCTGAGGAGACTGAGGAAGCGCAAAGAAACTGCCCTTATGAATACGGGAGGGCACCAAATAGTCTCTCGCACCCTCGGGTGTGGACTTGATAAGGGTAGGAGTTTCAATCTCGATAAAGCCGTTTTCGTCAAAATAATCTCTCGTAACCTTGGTAATCTTATGGCGAAGAAGAATATTTTTCTGAATATCAGGACGTCTTAAATCAAGATAGCGGTATTTAAGTCTTAAATCCTCACCCGCATTGGAATTTTCCAAAATTTCAAAGGGAGGAGTCTGGCTTTCGCCCAAAATTTTAAGGCTTGTAACCTCAATTTCCACCTCACCTGTGGGAATTTCTTTGTTTATAGAGGAACGAACACGCACCTTACCCTCAGCCATAACAACATATTCGCTGTGGAGAGTAGAAGCCTTTTCAAAAAGGCTTTTTTCGGTGTTATCGTCAAAGGCTAACTGCACAATACCCGTGCGGTCACGAAGGTCGGCAAAGATAAGACCGCCCAAATCACGCTGTCTTTGAATCCAACCGCAAACAGTTACAGTTTCGCCCTCGTTTTCTCGTCTTAACACACCGCAGTAATGGGTGCGCTTTTGACCTTGTAATCTATCTAACATAAAGTTTCATCTCCTAAAAAACTTCAGCAATGCTTTCAAATAAAATTTTGCGGATTTCCTCGCCAAGTTCTTCTACTAACTCGCAAAGTTCAATTTGTCTCTCGGCGGAATTTGACATATTTTTAAGGTTAGCCTTGCCTGTTTCAACCTCGTTATCGCCCAAAACAAGTGTGAATTTAGCGCCGATTTTGTTGGCGTATTTCATCTGCGCCTTAAGACCTCTGCCGCAAATATCGGTTTGCGCCTTGTAACCCTCGTCACGAAGCTCTTTGCAAAGGGCACTGGCTTTAATACTTGCCTTTTCGCCGAGTGTTGCAATAAACAAATCGCAGGTGGGGGCTTCGGGCATATCTGCATTTTGGGCTTTAAGCACCATCATAAGTCTTTCAATTCCCATAGCAAAGCCTAAAGAGGGGGTCTGGGGTCCGCCCATCTGAGAAATAAGTCCGTCATAACGGCCGCCGCCGCAAACGGTTGACTGAGCGCCGATATCGTTTGAAACAAACTCAAAAACAGTTCTTGTATAATAATCAAGACCACGCACGATTTTGGGGTTAACCGTAAAGTCAATATTCATAGCCTCAAGGTGTGCTTTAACGCTTTCAAAGTGGTTTTTGCAGTCGTCACACAAATAATCTATAACCACAGGGGCATTTTCGGCAATTTCCTTGCAAATGGGACTCTTACAGTCCAAAATTCGCATAGGGTTTCGGTCGAGTCTATCCTTGCAAGTGTCACAAAGGGTTTCAGCATTTTTGGAAAAATACTCTTTAAGCGCCTTGTGGTACTCTTTTCGGCATTCGGGACAACCGATGGAGTTGATTTCAAGAGAAATTTTGTTAATTCCAATGTTTTCAAGCACCGCTTTTGCGAGAGAAATAACCTCAGCGTCGGCATTAGGCGCTGCAGCGCCCACACACTCAACACCAAACTGGTGGAATTCTCTGAGTCTTCCTGCCTGTGGCTTTTCATAGCGGTAGCAACCGCCGATATAACATAATTTTTGGGGCAAAGCGCCGTTTACAAGACCCTTTTCAATGCTTGAGCGGATAACACCTGCTGTAAGCTCGGGTCTGAGTGTAATAGAGCGGCCGCCCTTATCGTCAAAGGTATACATTTCCTTTTGCACAACATCGGTAGTATCTCCAACGCTGCGCAAAAAAACCTCGGTATGCTCAAAAACGGGCACACGAATTTCCTTAAAACCGAATTGTGCGGCAGTTTCGAGCATTTTGCTCTCAACAAACTGCCAGTTGTGACTCTCCTCGGGGAGAATATCATTTGTTCCTTTAATTGCGCGGTTAATTTCTGCCATTTTACTTGTTCGCTTTCATAATTTCTCGCCAGTCAAGGTCTCCACGCTCTAAACTGTGGATAAGCATTTCGGCGGTAGCAATATTTGTTGCAACGGGGATATTGTGCATATCGCAAAGATGCAAAAGCACCTGTTCGTCGGGCTCATTAGGTTTTGCAGTGATGGGGTCACGGAACATTAAGAGAAGGTCAATTTCATCACAGCCAATGCGACTTGCAATCTGTTGTGCGCCACCCTGAGAACCCGATAAAAAGGATGTTATCTCAAGACCTGTGGCTTCGGAAACAACCTTTCCTGTTGAGCCGGTTGCAACAAGGTTATATTTACTCAATATGCCGCAGTATGCAATGCAAAACTGCACCATAAGTTCTTTCTTGGCGTCGTGTGCGATAAGCGCTATTGTCATTTTCAAAACCTCAAATCTTTTTTAGTTTTTGTAGTGGTATGTTTTTATCTAAAAGCCTGTTCGCAATGCGGACAAAGGCTTTAAATGGCTTTTTATTTTTTTTCAAGCGGTGGTTAAGGGATAAAAGGTTAATTTCGTCGCTCTCGGGCACAATTCCTAAAAGTCGGATAGAGGAAGCATCAATTATTCCGTCAATATTTTTCTGTTTGCGCTTGAAATGGGTTTTAATGTTAAAACGGTTGATTATAAGTCTTGCCGAGAGTCCCAGTTCAAAAAGTTTTGCCCCCACAAAAGAAGCATCTCTTACTGATACGGGGTCGGGGGTGGCAACACAAAGGAAAACCGTTTTTGAAGGCAGAGCCTCGTAAAGAGTGAAATCAATTCCCGCAGGGAAATCAAAGATAATTATATCGTAAAACTCTTTGGCTTTGTCACAAAATTCTCGGAGAGCCTCTTTTGTCACAAGACCGTATTTCGAGGGGGAGGGTAAAAGATACAAACCCTCGGTTTTGCAAGGATAGGCAATATCCGAAACGTTGGGGGTGGTCAAAGCGTCCGAAAGGTCTAAAACAACCTCACCGTCAACACCTAACAGCAGGTCAAGGCATCTTAGTCCCTCGTCCATATCCACAAGGAGAACCTGTTGGCCCATAGAGGCAAAAGCAAGACCTAAACCTGTGGCAACGCTTGATTTTCCCACACCGCCCTTGCCTGAGGTGGTGGCGAATATTTTACTCATATTTTCCCCTCGTTTCAAAGTGTAATTTTATCATAAACCAAAAGTCTTGTCAAATTTTTATTCTAATCTAACACAACAAAAGGTCTGTCTTCGGCGGGACTGCCCGATTCGGTGAAGAAATAGGCATCTAAAATGTTTCTCACAACAGTACCAGCCGCAAAACCCGACGAGCCGTGCTCCAGCACCACCGAAATGGCAATTTCAGGGTTATCATAGGGTGCGAAAACCACGAAAATACTGTGGTCCGCCTTGTCTGTCACCTGTGAAGTACCTGTTTTACCGCCAATTCTGATGGGGTAATCGCCCAGTGCCGCCTGACCTGTACCGTCAACCGTCACAGATAACATACCCTCTTTAACAGCGTCGAGGGCTTTTGTTGTTATGTTAACCTTGTTTTTAACCTCAGGTTTAAAATCCTTAAAGGTTTCGGACATATCATAGGAAACAACACTCTTGATAAGTCCCGCTTTGTAATGTGTTCCGCCGTTTGCCAAGGTTGCGATATAGTTGGCAACCTGTAAAGGTGTAAAGGCGTTTAATTGACCGATGGAAATCTGCAGTGTGTCGCCGCCCGTGCCGTTTGACTTTGGCTCTAATATAATTCCTGAGGTATCATTTACCTCAACACCCGTTTTCTGACCTAAGCCGAACTGCTTAAAATAGTCGGTAAGGGTAATTGCGCCAACACGTCTTCCTAATTCAAAGAAGAAATAGTTACAACTCTTTGAAAGGGCGGTATTAAGACCGATGCTTTTGTGATAGTGCATACAGCTTGGTTTATAGTCGGCAAAATAATCATACTGCTGTTTGCAGAAAATATGCTCACTTGTGTCATACAAGTTGTTATCCATAGCCGCAATAGCAACAATGGGTTTTATGGTCGAGCCGATGGGGTAAACACCTTGGAAAGCTCGGTCGGTTAAGGGTTTGTCGGGGTTGGCTGCTAATTCATTGTAATTCTCGCCCAAGGTGGCAAGGTCGTATGTGGGGTAGTTTGCCGAGCACAGCACATTACCCGATTTAATATCAACAACTACTGCCGCACCCGCTCTGGCAGTGCCGCCTGTTGCCTGTAAATTTCTCACAGTTTCTGCCAAAGAGTCCTGAGCCACACGCTGCATATTTTTGTCAAGGGTCAGCATTACGGTTTTACCCGCAATAGGCTCAACCGTTACCTCTTTTGAAATGATTTTGCCCTCAGCGTCAAGGCGGTAGGTCATTTCACCGTCGGTGCCTCTTAAATATTCCTCGCCCCAGGCTTCAATTCCGCTTTTACCCACCTTGTCGTTATAAGAATAGCCTTTTTCTCGGTATTCTTCCCAGTCCTCTTTAAAAATTGGACCCACAGTGCCGATAAGATTTACGGCAAGTGAAGTGTCAAGATACTGTCTCACAGGCACAACATCAACCGTAACCCCCGAAAGAAGAAAAGCCGACTCGGAAATTTTAAGCATCAACTCGGAGGGGATATCCTCAGCCAAGGTAAAGGGGTAGGAAACCGAGAAATCGTTTATATCCATACTGTAACGAATACCTAAAATTTTGCGTTTGTCACTGTCAGAGTAATTTTTAAGGTCATATTTTTCGGTCATTTCGGCTATACAGTTTTGGGGTGTTGCATAGTGGGCAAGTTCGAGTTTTTTAAGAAGCTTGTCCTTATCCCCGTCTTCTATATAGGTGTAAGGCTCGGTTTTGGAAATTGGCAACTCATCGGCATATTCTACGCCGTTTTCTTCCAGCAAATTCACAAGTTTTAAAATAACATTGTTGAGATTTTCCTTAACATAAGCCTTGTTGAAAACTATATTATAACCGTCTCGGTTAATTGCAATTTGTCTGCCGTAGCAGTCAAGAATTTCGCCTCTCGGCGCTTTCAAAACGGTGGTCAGCACCGAAGCGGCGCCGTCATTTTTGTCGGCGAATTCCTTGTTTGACATTTGCAAAAAATAACCTCTGAAACTCAAAGCGAGCATAGAAATGCAAAGCAAAACCGACAAAACGGTTATTGCTGTTTGATTTTTCTTTTTAAAAGGCACAGGGAATTCACCTCCTAACCGAGTTCCTTGATTTGTTTGAATTTCTTAAATAAAAAGTAAAAGGGAACGCAAAGCACAGCGGTATAAATTGCGCTTGGCAAACACCACTGCAAAATATAACGCATACTTTCGTTAAATTTTAAAACAAATGCCGAAAAACAAAGCCAATAAGCCAAATAGTAAGTAAAGGTTAAAGAAAAGCATAAAACGGCGGTTGCTCTGAAATTTCGGTTGAAAACATGCTCTGCCAAAAGGTTTGCCAAAACACCGAAAATCAAAAAAGCAATGGTGTTAAAGCAATATCCGTTTGCCGATACCGAATCGGTGATAATTCCGCATAAAACGGCGGTTAATACCGTAACCGAAATGCGAGAATAGGAGGCAAAAGCAGTCAAAACACTTAAAACCAAAAGTGGTGAAACGCCTAAAACCGCAAGACTTATACCCGACCCGCCAAAAAGGGTCAAGGAGAGGAAAAATATTAAAATGTAAGCAATTTTTAGTCCCCAATGTCTGTTTTTAGTCATGTTTTCACCCGCCTTTCGTGGATTTTAAAGTTTATTTGTTAGGGTCCAGTCCGCCCTGACCCTCAAAATTTGTAATAACCATAACATCTCTTACATTGTCAAGGTTAACAAAAGGCTCAACCTCGGCAAAGAGAGAGGTGTTGTATTTTTCACTGCCGATAGAACGGACAGTGCCGATAAGAAGACCCTCTGGGAAAATGCCCTCGCCCGAGGTTACGATAAAGTCACCAACCGCAACATTGCAGGAACGGGAAAGGTTATAAAGACCTGTAAGACCTTTTTTCGCCGTTGTTACACTGCCGTATAAAACTCCCGAATCGCTTGTGCGGTTATCAAGTGCGCCAAGGGTAATATCGGGGTTTAAAATTGTTGCAACCTTAGAGGTGGTAAGACCCACCTGAGAAATATAACCCACAAGACCCGCTTCGGTTATAACGGGGTCGTGAAGACTTAAGTCTTGAGCCGACCCTGCGTTTATGGTAAAGCCTTTAAAGGGGTCTTTTGTTTCTTTCGAGATTAAGGTGGCTTTTTGGAAGGCAAAATCGGGGTGAGCATCCTTAATTTCAAGGTAGTTTTTATAAAACTCGTTTTCTTTCTTTATCTTTTCAAGCTCGGCTGTGTCTTCTCTCAGTTTTGCAATTTCACTTTCGAGCTCGGCGTTTTTAAGCATTGTCTCCTCACCCTCGGTGAAAATTGTGAAAAGGTCCTCAAAAGCGTTTGCCGTTTTCACAAAAACTGTTCTAAAGGGCGCCAAAACCGACCCAAACAAGTCTGATTGGGGTGAAATTCTGCTGCCGATCACAACACAGGTTACAGAAAGTATAACCAAACTCAAAAACACGGCGAGAATAATTTTAAATTGTCGGCTTCTAAAGAAAAAGCGCATTTTTTACACTCCGTTTATCTGTATCTCTTTCCTCTGCGGAAAACATAATTTTCAAACTGACTGTCATTTTCAAGGCGTTTTGCAGTGCCTAAAACAACACAGTCAAGGGGATTTGGGGCAACTCTTACAGCAATGCCTGTTTCCTCGGCAATAAGCTCGGCAAAACCACGAAGCAGTGCGCCGCCACCCGTTAAAGTAATACCAGTATCAATAATATCTGCGGCAAGTTCGGGGGGAGTTTTCTCTAAAGTCAGTCTTATTGTGTCAATAATCTGACTGATAGTGTCCGCCATAGCCTTTCTGACCTCTTTAGAGGTGATAACGATGTTTGCGGGTAAACCGTCAACCTGATTTCGACCCTTAATTTCAACACTGGTCTCGCCCTCGTAAGGCTTTGCAGAGCCAATGTCAATTTTAATCTGCTCGGCTGTGCGGTTGCCGATAATAAGGTTATGTTTGCGGCGGATATAGTTGATAATCGCCTCATCCAAATCGTCACCCGCAACACGAATAGACTGTGCGGTCACAATGTCACCCAAAGAGATAACGGCAACCTCACTTGTACCGCCGCCAACGTCAACTATCATATTGCCTTTAGCGTCCCAAACGGGAAGACCTGCGCCAACAGCGGCAGCCATAGGCTCCTCTATCAAATCAATATCCGATGCACCTGCAATTTTTGCAGCGTCAATAACAGCACGGCTTTCAACCTCGGTAACGCCTGTGGGGATACAAATTACCATTCGAACTCTGGAGAAAAATGAGCCTTTGAGTGATAGGTTTACAAATCTCTTAAGCATTGCGGCGGTAACATCGAAGTCGGCAATAACACCGTCTTTTAAAGGACGGACAGCCACAATAGAGCCCGGTGTTCTGCCTATCATTTCTTTGGCTTCCTGACCCACGGCACGAACAGCGTCATTTCTTATATCATAAGCCACAACCGAGGGCTCACGCATTATAATTCCTTTGCCTTTAACACAAACCAATGTGTTGGCAGTGCCAAGGTCAACTCCTATATCTCTTGTAAACATTTAACTTTCTCCTTTGTCGGGCACGATAAAGCGTACCGCATTGTGAATATTCTGGATTTCTATTTTTCCGTCGGATACTCCGTGTTCGCCGTCTAAAGTCCAGTCAAGGAGACTGTCGCTTTGGACAGTTATGCTTTTTGTGTGGAAAAACTGCATATTTTCACGGTTTAGTTCTCTTTTCATAATTCCGTCAACAATAGACTGAAAACCTAAAACATTTGCGGGGTTTTTAATAAGCAAAACCTCGAAATAACCGTCGTTTAGTTTTACAACCGACTGGTCAAACTTAACAATTCCGCCAACACTCATTGAGTTTGAAACCGCACCAAAAAGGTAATCACCCTCAAAGGTTTCTTCTTCACACTCAAATTTCAGATGAATAGGTTTAAGTGTGCCTAATGATTTAATGCCCTCTAAAATATAAGCGGTCTGACCTAAAACATTTTTAATGTCTTGGTTTGCAGAGTATGAAGCCGAGGTAAAGGCACCGAAAGAGGCGGTATAGGTAAAGTAGTTATCACCGAATTTTCCGATATCAAGGGTGATTTCCTTTCCCTTTACAATATCCTTTGCGGCTTGTTTTATTGTTTTGGAAATTCCAAGACCTGTCGACCACTCATTAAGTGTTCCTGCGGGGATATAACCAATGGGAATATCGGCGCCGGAGTGCATAAGTCCTGTGATAACTTCGTTTAGTGTTCCGTCACCGCCACAGGCAACGATTAAGTCAAAGTCGCCGTTTTTAAGGGTTGCAACCTTGTTGGTGGCGTCCTCTCTCTCTTTGGTGGGATAGACTGTAACATCATAATCGGCTTTTGAAAAAACCTCAACCACGCCCAAGAGTGCGGTGCGCATTTTAGCCTTACCCGAACAGGGGTTTACAATTAAAAGCAGTTTTTTATTTTGCATTTTAGTCCCTCCTCGACTCACTTTCGGTAATTTATAGGAAGTGTTGCGGTGGCGTTCAAATCGGTTGACGCCGTATTTCCGCTTTCATATTCATAAAAGGCTTGAACTCCCACCATGGCGGCATTGTCTCCGCAATATTTAAGGGGTGGGTAGTAAAGTTCTAAATTTCTTTGTTTACATTCCTCTTCAAAACGGGCACGGAGTTCGGAATTTGCCGAAACACCACCCGCAAGAGCAATTTTAGTGTAGCCTCCACGCTGGGCGGCTTTAAGGGTTGCATTTATCAAAATATCGCAAACCTTTTGTCTAAGTGTTGCGCATAAAACAGGAATATCTAACTCCTCGTTTCGCTGATTTGTTCTGTGAATTAGGTTTATAACTGCGGTTTTAAGTCCCGAAAAACTGAAATCCAAATCGTTTTCGCCCGTTTTGGGTGTGGGCAAGGGGTATTTCTCGGTGTCGGCAGTGGTTGCAATTTTGTCAAGCGTAACGCCTCCTGGGCAAGAAAGACCCATAAATCTTGCCGCCTTGTCAAAGCATTCACCTGCGGCATCGTCCAAGGTTGCACCTAAAATGTTAAACTCGGTGTAATCGGTAACCTCGGCTAAAACGGTGTTGCCACCTGAGACCAAAAGGCACAAAAAGGGCGGTTTTAAATCGGGGTGGGCTATGTAGTTTGCGGCAATGTGGCTTCTTAAATGATGAACAGGGATAAGGGGTACGCCTAAAGAGAGGGCAAGACCCTTTGCAAAATTCACGCCAACCAGCAAAGCGCCAATAAGTCCGGGGGCAAAGGTAACGGCAACAGCCTCAATATCGTCATAGGTTATACCCGCTGTCTTTACCGCCTCGTCGCAAACCGCCGAGATAGACTCGGTGTGTCTGCGGGACGCAATTTCAGGCACAACGCCACCGTAAATTTTGTGTTCGTCAATTTGTGTTGCCACAATGTTTGAAAGAACTTCTCTGCCTTTGCAGACAGCAACGCTTGTTTCGTCACAAGAACTTTCAACACTTAAAATAATCATACTTAACACCTCTTAGTCAGTATCAAAGCATCTTCTTTTGGGTTATCATAAAAGTTTTTGCGCTTTCCCTCTTTTTTGAAACCAAATTTTTCATAAAGGGAAATGGCTTTTTTGTTGCTTTCTCTCACTTCCAAGGAAATGAAAGAAAGGTTATTGTCTCTGGCTTCGGCAAAAACCCTTTCTAAAAGGGCAGTGCCAACGCCTTTTTTGCGTTCTTTTTTGGTAACGGCAATGTTTGTGATGTATCCTTCATCTAAAATAATGGATACTCCAATGTAACCCACCGTTTTTTCACCCTTTTGGGCTGTGAAAAAAGTTGTGCCGTTTTCCATTGCCTCGGTTATTGTCTTTTTGCTCCAAGGAAGCGAAAAACACTCTTTTTCAAGCTCGGCAATATGTGAAGCCTTTGTTTTGTCGGCCTTCATAACAACCGTTTCATCAAAAAAGCCTTTTTTCACAAGTTTGTCAATAGCGGAAAAAATCTCGTCTCGGCACTTGCGGTAAACATCACAGTCGCCGCCAAAGGGGTCTAGTATTCCGCCGCCTAACATTAAGAGTTTATCCTCGGGGGCGTAAAGCCTTAAAAACGCAAGGTGGCTTTCACTCATATAAATTATTTTGTCCGCCCATAAAAGGTCGGTTAAGACAAGGGGAGCAGAAACATTGTCGCTCAAATCTATCCCTTTCTCAAGCATAACCTTTATGGCATTTTCGCTGATGGGTCCGCCCTGAGATGCAAGTCCTCGGCTTTCGGTATTTACATTTGTCAGTTTTAAACTGTCCAAATACCCCTCAGCCATGGGACTGCGGCAGGTGTTTCCCGTGCAAATAAAAAGTATATTCATCCTTTAGCTTCCAACCAGTTCTGTCCATAGTTTGCGTCCGCCGAAAGCTTTACTTTAAGGCTTACGGCATTTTCCATCTCGCTTGATAAAATATCTCTCACAGCCTCGGCGTCCTTAGAGTCGCACTCAACTATCAGTTCATCATGCACCTGTAAAATAAGTCGGGCGGTGGGGAAATCGGTTTTAAGTCTTTTCCACACTTTTATCATAGCAAGTTTAATAATATCGGCGGCAGAGCCTTGTATAGGTGCGTTTCTTGCAACCCTTTCGCCAAACGCCACCAACATTTTGTTGGAATTCTGAAGTTCGGGCAGATATCTTCTTCTGCCGAAAATTGTCGAAACAAAGCCGTTTAGTTTTGCCTCTTTAATGGTGGTTTCCATATAATCGGCAACACCCTTATAGGTTGAAAGATAGGTTTTTATATAACTGTCGGCTTCCTTACGGGTAACGCCAATGTCCTTTGAAAGTGAAAAAGCGCCAATTCCGTAAACAATGCCAAAGTTAACCGCTTTTGCTCGGCTTCGCATAATGGGTGTCACAAAATCTGTCGGCACTCCGAATACCTGAGATGCTGTGACGGTGTGAATATCGGTGCCGCTTTCAAAGGCTGAAAGCATAGTTTCGTCACCCGAAATGTCGGCTAAAACTCTTAGTTCAATTTGTGAATAGTCGGCGTCTACCAATATTTTGCCGTCCTCGGCAACAAAGAACTCTCTGAGTCTCCTGCCCTCCTCGGTGCGAACAGGGATATTCTGCAAATTAGGTTCCAAGGAACTGATTCTGCCCGTTCTTGCCTCGGTCTGATTAAAGGTGGTGTGAATTCTGCCGTCCTCGGCAATACAGGTCTGCAGACCGTCGGTATAGGTGGATTTCAGTTTTGCAAGTTGGCGATACTCTAAAATGAGCGCTACTGCGGGGTGGATATTTTTAAGTTCCTCCAAAACCTCGGCGTTTGTGCTGTATCCGCTCTTGGTTTTCTTTTTTGCGGGAAGCTCTAACTTTTCAAAAAGCGCAATTCCCAGTTGTTTCGGGGAGTTAAGATTAAATTCATAACCCACAAGGTCGAAAATTTCCTTTTCAATAAGTGAAATTCTCTCGCCCAATTCTGCGGACATATTCTCAAGCGCCTTTTTGTCCGCTTTAAAGCCGACATTTTCCATATCGGCTAAAACTCTGGATAGTGGCAGTTCGATTTCCTCTAAAAGCTTTAACTGATTTGTTTTTTCAAGTTCGGTCTTTATTGAGGCACAAGCCTCTTTCAAAAGACAGGCTTTTTTAAGAAACTCGTCGTCTAATTCTACTGCAGTTAAACAATACTCGCCGATAATTCGGTCAATATCATAGGAAGATGCCGAGGGGTTGCAAAGATAAGCCCCAAGCATTGGGTCAAAAACGATATTTTCGGCAATTGGGTGTTCTTTCCAGATTGCTTTTGCGCCGTGCAAGGTCTTTTTTATTTCGGCGTTTTCTAAAATTTCAATAAATTCCGTTTCGCTTAGTTCAAAAACACTGTCCCCCACAACACCTGCAAAGCGGTCGGCAACGCTAAAAAGGGTCACACTGTCGAAAGAGGTCGGTTTTTGAATTTTATAATTCGAGGTTTCGGTGTCACTCCCTTGCGACTCTCGATTATCGGGCTTTAGTCCCATTTTTTCCATAAGCTTAAAAAATTCAAGCTTGGTCATAAGTCGGGCAAGGTCGCCCTCTTGCCTTTCGGCTGTTTTGTAATTTGAAAGTTCATCGTTTATGGGAGCGGTTTTGCAAATTGTTCCAAGTTCACGGCTAAGATATGCACTCTCTTTGCCGAGGGCTAATTTAGTTCTCACGCCCTCTTTAATTTCGAGAGAGTCAAGATTTTCATAAATATAGTCAATGGAGTGGTAACGGGTGATCAGGTCGGTGGCGGTTTTTTCACCAACACCCGCAACACCTGGGATATTGTCCGACGAGTCACCCATAAGGGCTTTTAACTCTATCATTTCTTCGGGGGTGAGACCGTATTTTTCAAAAAGAGCCTCTTTTGTGAAGTTGATGTTTTCCTTGTTTGTGACCAAAACGACCCGTGTTTTATCAGAAATCAGTTGCAAAGAGTCACGGTCACCTGTTGAGATAACACAAGTGTCACCCTTTTCCTCGCAAAGTCTTGCCAAGGTGCCTAAAATATCGTCCGCCTCAAAACCCTCGCACTCAAGACAGTGGTAACCCGAAAGAGTCAGCCACTCTTTTAAAATCGGCATCTGCTGACGAAGTTCCTCGGGCATACCCTTTCTGCCTGCTTTATATTCGGCATATTTCAAATGGCGGAAGGTGGGCTTTCGCAAATCAAAGGCAACCGCCACACCGTCGGGCTTTTCGGTTTCTATCAGTCGGTTGAAAATATTTATAAAACCGTAAACCGCATTTGTATAGAGTCCGTCCTTGGTGGTAAGCAGTTTTATGCCGTAAAAAGCACGGTTTATAATGCTGTTTCCGTCAATGCAAAGCAGTTTCAAAATATCACTCCCGAAAAAATATTAAAATCCAATTTATTATACCACAAACCCCGTCGCTTGTCATTAATTTTTTATTAATTTAGTAAATTATTTTATATATAAAAGGCGAATAAAAAAAGACACCTTAAAAAGGTGTCTTTAAAGGGTGAATTTTATGTCTTGCAAAGATACATTACAAGGCTGTGGGGCAAGATTTTTGCCAAAATTCGATAGAACTTATAAAAGAAACGGCAGGTGTAAACCCCTCTGCCTTTTTTTGATGCTTTAAGTGAGCCTCTTGCCATTTTTATGGGGTTAACTCTCGGCAATGTGTCAAAGGTGAAACTGTCACCCTTGCCGATACCTGCAACGGGTAAAAATTCGGTCTCCATTGGTCCCGGGCAGACCGATAAAACATTGATTTTTTTAGGTTTCAGTTCAAGTCGCAAAGCCCTCGAAAAACTCATAACATAAGCCTTTGTAGAGGAGTAAACTGCCATACGGGCGTTGGGGGCAAATGATGCGATAGAGCAGGTGTTTATAATCTCGGCTTTCTCTCTCATAAAAGGCAGACAAAGTCTTGTGATTACTGTCAAACCCTCACAGTTTAGCCGAATCATATCCTTAGAGTCCTGAGCGGACAAATCACCGAAAAATCCTAACTTTCCAAACCCTGCATTGTTGATTAAAAGTCTGATATCGGGCTTTTCTTGTTCCAACACCTTTGAAAGTTCTTCCAAAGCCTCGTCAGAGGTTATATCAAGGCTTAAAACACGGGTTTTCTTGCCCAATTTTTCTGCAATTTTTTCCAGTCGGTCTTTTCGCCTTGCAACAAGCCAAATTTCGTCAATATCAGCCCTCATTTTGTCGGTCTCAAGGGCGAAATCGGCACCAAGACCAGACGAAGCGCCTGTGATTATTGCAATCTTCATTATACTGTCACCTTTGCGTTTGATTTTGCAGAATATCCCTTAACATCTGCCATAGGCTCACCGTCAATTTGAAGCGAACAGGGGGTGTCATACTCCACCTCGATACTGTCACACTTAACAAGCTCGATATATTTGGTGTATTTAATATGTTTTCCCTCAAAAATAGAGGGGAAAAGGGTTAAAAGCTTGAATCTGCCAATATCGTGCACCACCAAAACCGAAATTTTGCCGTCCGTATCATATCTTTTCTGGTCGGGAGTCAGCATCATTCCGCCGCCGAAATAACGGCCTTTCATTGTGGTGGTCATCCACACTTTTTTATAATTTTTAGTCACACCGTCCACCGTTAAAGTGGCGTTAACGGGCTTGAATTTCAAAAGGCATTTAACCGCAAGGGTGGTGTAATTAACCTTTTTGCCTTTGCCTCTCATACGGTCACCCTCGGTGCAGACAAAACCGTCAACACCAAAACCAACACCGTTAATAAAACGATAATCCTTGCCTTTTATTGTAACCGTCGGAAGATTTTTTATGTAATCGTTAACACGGAAAGAACCGTCTTCTTGCACTCGGTTCAAATCTTTCATAAAATCGTTTCCGCTGCCTGCGGGGAAGTATAAAATTTCGTTTTTAACGCCGAGTCCGTCAATGTTGTTGACAAAGCGGTTTAATGTGCCGTCACCGCCGCAAACGATGATAATATCGTCCTTTTCTACCGAGGAAACAAAGGCGGAATAATCCTTAATCTCGGTCATATCAAGGCAAACAACCTCGTCATCACTGCTTGTTTGTGCGTCAAAAAGGCTTTCCGCCTTTCCCTTACCTGCAAGGGGGTTAAAAAGAAAATAATACTTCATATTATCCCTGCCTTAAACGTTAAATCTAAAGAGAACAATGTCTCCGTCCTTCATAACATATTCCTTGCCCTCGCTGCGAACAAGGCCCTTTTCCTTGGCGGTAACCATACTTCCGCCACAAGCCATAAGGTCATCAAAAGCTACAACCTCGGCACGAATAAATCCACGCTCAAAATCGGTGTGAATTTTACCTGCGGCTTGGGGTGCTTTTGTACCCTCGGTAATGGTCCATGCTCTGACTTCGGGCTTACCTGCGGTGAGGTAAGAGATTAATCCTAAAAGGGAATAACACTTTTGAATCATACGGTCAAGACCTGAACGCTCAAGACCTAATTCCTCTAAAAACATTACCTTTTCATCGTCTGAAAGACCTGAGATTTCGGCTTCCAGTGCGGCGCAAATAGGCAATATTTCTGCCTTTTCAGTCTCGGCTAAAGCCTTAACTTTCAGATAGTTTTCGTTATCTTCAATACCGCCTGAAAAATCGTCTTCGCTCATATTACAAGCATAGATAACAGGCTTTGCAGAAAGCAAAGCAGTGGTGTTTATAACATCTTGCTCGAAATCCTCGTTAATTTCAATGGAACGGGCGGGAAGTCCGCTTTCCAAGTGAGCCATAAGACGCTCTAAAAAGGCAACCTCACCCGCCAAGGTTTTGTCTCCCTTTAAGGCTTTCTTTGTCTTGTCAAGACGGCGGGTTACCATCTCCATATCAGAGAAAATAAGTTCCAAGTTGATGGTTTCAATGTCACGAATTGGGTCAACACTGCCCTCAACGTGAATAATATCGTCACTCTCGAAACAGCGAACAACATGCACGATAGCGTCAACTTCACGGATGTTTGCCAAGAATTTGTTACCAAGACCCTCGCCCTTGGAAGCGCCCTTAACAAGACCTGCAATATCAACAAATTCAATAACTGCGGGGGTAAATTTGTCGGGGCTGTAAATCTCTGCCAATTTTTCGAGTCTTGCATCCGGAACGCTTACCATACCCACGTTAGGCTCAATGGTGCAGAAAGGATAGTTTGCCGACTGGGCGCCCGCATTTGTAATAGCGTTAAAAAGGGTTGATTTTCCCACATTGGGAAGTCCCACCATACCGAGTTTCATACTTTTTTAATCTCCTTGCTGTTACGGTAATCTATAAACTTTAAAATATCCAATACATTATATCACAAAGCATCTTTTTTCACAAGATATTTTCTTAAAAGCCTGAGAGTTTATATAATATAAAGGTGTTTTAGAGCCTTTTTTGAACGGCGGTTATAGTTTTTTGATATTACCCTTGGCGGTTATTTTTTTGTATAATGAATATGACTAATAATAAGGAGTGGTTCAAATGAAAGCACTTGTAAAAAAATTCCCCGAAAAAGGCTTATGGTTTGAGGATGTACCCGAGCCGTCAGTCGGAAACAACGATGTAAAAATCAAGATACACAAAACTGCTATCTGCGGTACTGACTTGCACATTTACAACTGG
>JAZSDI010000115.1:0-3918 GCA_045531045.1 Acutalibacteraceae bacterium
GTTGCAACAACAGGTTTGCCGAGTTCGTCTGCCAACTCCACAACCTTGCGGTTGAAATCTTTTACAACATCAAGGCTCTTAACCTTGCGGAATTTATTTGGTATAACCGCTCCCGTCTTTTTATCTGTTCTATCGGGTGCGGAGGATTCCCTAACCATAAACTGGTTATTGCCAAGGGGCTGAATTTCCAAATAATCATAAAATGAAGCAATTCTTACAAGTTCATCGTGAGGCTTTTCCTCAATAATAGCTTGATAAAGGTCGCCTTGCTCACAAGCAGAGCCGATAATCAAACCTTCTCTCAATTTTTCAAGCTTAGAACGAAGGGTTAAGGGTTTGCCCTTGAAGTCCTTTAAATGCGCCTCGGAAATGAGTTTGTAAAGGTTTTTAAGACCGGTTAAATTCTTAACCAGAATTATCTGATGGTGGCGAAGCTTTGAAAGTTCTTTAGCGCCCAAACCCTCAACATTATGAACGCTATCGTCCACAAAATAGGCCTCAACACCGTATATAACCTTGAAATCTCCGCCCGATTTGCGAATACCCTTAACAGCACCTGCGGCGGCGGGGTATGCCTGAACTACACCGTGGTCGGTAATGGCAACTGCCTTGTGACCCCAAGCATAAGCCTGATTAATTATATCCTCAGCCGAGCTTACGGCATCCTTAGAGGACATATTGGTGTGACAGTGAAGTTCAACCCTCTTCTCACCCTCATAATCATCAGTTTCGGTATATTTTTGAAGCAAAGCGATTGAACGGGGTTTTACAATGAACTCTTTTTTATAGTTGTCAAACTCATAACCACCGTTAACCAAAATGAAGTTTCCCTTTCTAATGGGTGCAATATCCCCCATTCTTTTGGGGTCCATAAACATTGATGCGGTAAGCGAGTTTGTGTAATCACTGAAAGAGAAATTAAAAATAACTGCTTCGCCACGCTTTGTGTTAATGGTGCGGCTATCGGTATCAAAAACCTCTCCCCAACAAACAATTTCGGTATCGTCATCGTTTATCTCTATCATCGGTTTGGTATTATTATCAATTTTTCTGCCGTAAAAAAGCTTAGGCTCATCGAGGTAGACAATGCCGTTTTGAGGCTTCTCTGCCCTTTTTTCAAAGGAAATTTTAGTTTCCTTGCCCGCCTCTTTTTTAGGTGCGGGTTTCAAAACGGGTTTTGGTGGCTCGGGTAACACTATCTCGGTGTCCTCAAGTTGACCGCCAAACTCCAAACTTATTTCTTTAGAGAAAAGTTCTTTAACACGAAGTTTAAACAACCTTTCAAATCCACTTTCCTCAATTTTCTTAAAACCACCGTGCTTCAAAGAAATTTTGACATTATCTCCATCTACGATGTAATCAGCACTGTTTAAATATCCGTTAATTAAGGTGATTTTATATCTGATTTCTTCGGATACATCCATTAATGCTTGTAAACAAAAAGCATCCTCCGTGAAAGTAAAACTAACCTTACAATCCTTTAATTGCAAGGTTGATTTTATGTAGGTTACTACCTTTCTTCTAATAGACAGAGAAATATATTCCTTAGCCTCTAAACTTAAATCTATGGTTCTTTCTTCAATATTTAATGCACATTTAACTACTGTACAGTTGTCGATTAAATTTCCGATGTCCGCTTCTGGGAATTTACCGAAAATATCACTGTAACTGGGTTTTGACATCTTTTACAACTCCATTACATCTTTTCTATTTCATCGCACAAAGCATCTAAAAGTTCATTTTCACTGAGTTTCTTAAATATTTCACCTTTTTTGAAAAGCACACCGCAACCGTCTCCACCGGCAATTCCAATATCCGCCGACGAAGCCTCGCCAGGTCCGTTTACAACGCAACCCATTATTGCAACGGTTATATCCTTATCAACATTTGCCAAGCGTTCTTCTGCCGCTTTAGCAATTCCTATCAAATCAATTTTTGTTCTTCCGCAAGTGGGGCAAGAAACAAATCTTATACCGCCTTTGCGGATATTCAAGGCTTTAAGCAGTTTAATTCCCGCCTCAACCTCTTTTACGGGGTCGTCTGTCAGAGAAATGCGGATTGTATCTCCTATTCCTCTAAGAAGCAAACCGCCCATAGCAGCCGAAGATTTTATAACACCCATATTTTCGGTTCCTGCCTCGGTCACACCCAAATGCAAAGGATATGGGCATTTTTGAGCCGCCAATTCATAAGCCTTATACATTATCTGAGGGTCGGAGGATTTAAGGGACAAAACAATATCATTAAAATCAAACTTTTCTAAAAGAGAAATATGATAAAGACCGCTTTCCACCAAAGCCTCGGGTGTTACACCGCCGTGACGAGCCAAAATATTCTTTTCAAGTGAGCCTGAATTTACACCAATTCTAATCGGCACGCCCGCATTTTTACAAGCGTTAGCAACAAGTCGCACCTTTTCATCGTCGCCGATATTACCTGGGTTGATTCTAACCTTATCAACACCTGCCGCAACACTGTCAAGCGCCAATTTATAATCAAAATGAATATCAGCAACCAAAGGAACGGTTATGCTTTCCTTTAAAGCCTCGACTGTCTTTAAAGCCTCTTTATCGGGCACTGTAACACGGATAATATCGCACCCTGCCGACTGCAAACGCCTTGCCTGTGAAACGTTACCCTCTATATCGTGAACGGGTACCGACAGCATAGACTGAACTGAAATTTCACTGCCACCGCCGATATACAGATTTCCTGCCTTTACCTTTCTTGTCTTATCATTTGTAAACATCATATCACCTTAAAAAATAAGTGTCCAAATATCCTTTGCCATAATAATTATCATAAATCCAAACAAAGCCACAAATCCAACCGTGTGGATTACCGACTCATATTTTTGGGGGACGGGCTTTCTTGTAATCATTTCAAAAAGAATAAACAAAAGTCTTCCACCGTCAAGCGCAGGTATGGGAAGAAGATTGAAAATTCCCAAATTTATAGTTATTAGCGCCATTATAGGCAACAAATTCTGAAGACTTTGCTTTGCGGCGTTTGCAACGGTAACAGTGACCCCAACGGGTCCCGAAACGGTGCTTATGCCGTATTTGCCCGTAATTAAATCAATTAAACTTCTCCAAATTACAGCGCAATAAGAAATCGCCGTTTTGACCGTTTGCTTAATATAACTGCCAAAGGTCTTTTCCTCGCCGTAAACCTTAAAGTCAACACTAAGGAAATTGATACCCTCAAGGGTTTCAGACTCAAACTCGACACCCTTTAAAAGTTTCTTTTCGCCGTTACGCAAAACTGTTATGTCCACCTTGTTGTCATCAACATTTGTAAAAGAATAACTTAAATCATAGGTGGTAAATATTCTTCTTCCGCCAACCTCTAAAATAGTGTCCTCCGTCTTTAGTCCCGTTTGACTGCTTTTTGCATTTTCGGAAAACTCTGCAATAGTGGTTGTGGCAAACATTTTTGAGGGTGCCAAAATAACAGCCACAATAATAAGACCGAGTAAAAGATTGAAAACCGCTCCCATTACAACAATGACAAAGCGTTTCCAAGCCTTTTTGTTGCAAAATGCTCTCTCGTCTGTGCTGTTTTCGTCCTCACCTTCCATAGCGCAATAACCGCCCAAGGGTATGAGTTTAAATGAATAAAGAGTCTCTTTCCCCTGTTTTGAAAACAAGGTAGGTCCAAAGCCTATGGCGAACTCATTTACACGAACACCCAAAAGCTTAGCCGAGATAAAATGACCAAATTCGTGTATTAAAATTAGAATTAAAAACAAAAGCACAGCCACAACATACGGCCAGACATTATTTAAAAAAGTTAAAATACTAATCACCTTTTCTGACAATTTCACGGGCAATTTTGTCCGCCTCAAAAATATCTTCTAAAGTAAATTCCTTTTTATTATTAACTGAATTTAAGGCTTTTTCCACAAGCTCTGCAATT
>JAZSDI010000119.1:0-2495 GCA_045531045.1 Acutalibacteraceae bacterium
GGTTGCAGTGTTTCGGGTTGCGGTCCTGCGTTTATGTATACCTTTGCTTCAGCGGTAGCCCGTGGGGGAGAAGAGTGCGGATTATCGAAACAACAGGCAATAGAATTTGCCGCCGCAACAATGGCAGGTGCGGCAGAAATGTTATTAAAATCTGATAAAACACCCGACGAGCTTACAAATGCGGTTTGCTCGAAAGGCGGCAGCACCATAGAGGGCGTATCGGTGCTAAAAAACAGCGACTTTGAAAATATAGTTTGCGACTGCATTAAGGCAGCTTACAAAAGAAATAAAGAACTTGGAATGTAAAATATTATAAAAAAAGAGAAGATTTGCAAATCTTCTCTTTTTTATTGGTTTGAATTTTTGTTTAAAATTATTTTGCGATGCGAAGGTATTATTTTTTGCTGTTGTTATAAAAATAGTCTACAAGTTTTTCAACCATGGCGTAATCACCGTCGCTTAATGTTGCAAGTTTTTTAGCGATTCCTTCTAATTGTTTATAATCTTTCTTGCCTGTTAGGATATAGTCGGCAGATATATTCAGTGAACCGCAAAGATTAACTAAATTTTGTGGTCTAATTGCCTTTTTGCCTAATTCAATGCAGGAAATGGATTGTAGACTAAGATTAATATTTTCAGCTAATTGTTCTTGTGTCAGGTTTAGTTCTTTTCTTCGTTTAGAAATTCGTTCACCCATATTAGTTAAGAATTTTGTATCGTCGCACATTTCCTTCACCTCATTTTCTATTACAATTATTGTACTAAAAACACGCCTAAACTATAACCAATCATAGTTGAATAATCTTGACAAATTACAACCATAATGTTATAACCGTTAACAGTTACAACTATGTGTATACATATACATACATTAAATTACAAAATTTAAGGAGTGGTTATTGATGGCTAAGGTCACAAATTGTGCATTCTGCGGAAAAGAAATTACCGCCGGTTTATTTAAGGGTGATGCAGTACTTTTGAATGTTGGATTACAAATTTTAAGTTGTTGTGAAGAATGTTATAAAAAGTATCAACCCATATATGAGCAGTACAAAGATCGGTTTGAATTAAAACTTGAAAACTTAAAAAAATCGAGCAAAAAAATCAGTCATACAGATATAGCAAAAATGTTTATCAAGTACATTGATGAGGCGAAACAGTACGAAGAAAACAGCATAGAAAAAGATGTAGATTTATTTACCTCATTTTTTGCATATAACTCTAACGGTGAGCAGTATTTTTCGGTTAAAGAATTTGGAAAAGGTTGGTTGAATTCAGATATTACCGCAAAAGATATGGTAAAAAGCATTAACGCTGCTCAAAATGAAGCAAATATATTTTTTGACAAGGAAGACATCACAAAAATAGAATATGCAAAGATGGGTATTGGTGACCCGTTGGGTTTATTCAGCGTTGCTTATACATTTACAATCCGTTTGAATGACGAAAATGTTATGACATATAAACCCTGTATTACAAGAGCCGCTTTTATTGGGCACGGATTTGGATTTGGTTATAGACGTTCGGCAGAGAAAAAACTTATTAAAGTGTTAAACGAGTTTAAGAGGATAGTTGGCTCTGATTTACCTATAGTAAAGGTAAGAAAAATTTAAAAAATCATATTGTGGGGAATAAAAATGAAGGAAGAAATGAAGACACAATTAATCAAAGATATCGTAATTGCTATCGTGGCTTGGGCTATAGTAACGATACTGTTTGTATCGCTTAATGACACAAGTGTTCCGTTAGCCATTTTAGGTGGATTTATGTGTGCGGGTATTCCGTTCGGTTGGAGATGGTCTTCTAATATTTTTACGGCTATTTCTTTATACACTATAGCGATAAAGTTAATTCTTTCGCTGTTTTTGGGTTGGATAGCTTTACCTGTTACAATAATAAAAGATATTATTGCAATTGCACAAGCTGATTAAAAAATAGCAACTCACTCTCATTGATATCTATTGAGAGTGAGTTGTTTTTTATGTGGGGTTATGTATTTAAAATTATATTTATTATAAATAAAATCGTTTCGCTAACGCTCACGATGAAATCCAAAACAAGTTTTGGATGAAATTTTTTGCTAACGCAAAAAGTGAAATAAAATTCGCCATTTAACATTTGGCGTAAGCCAAATATTTCATACGCGAAAGCGTATTTCATCGCAAAGCGATTTCATTCGCCGTAGGCGAATTTCATTGAAAAAAGCACCGACAATGTCGATGCTTTTTTCTTGGCCCACCCGAAGGGATTTGCTCGGCTCCAACGTCGCCGACACGCCCACGGGCTTTGCAACCGTTCACCGAAAGGTTGCAATTTGCTGTCGCAAACCGCCCTTTTCAAATCCCTTCGAACTAAAAAACGGAGCACCAACCACAAGGGTTAATGCTCCATTTTTTTGGCCCACCCGAAGGGATTTGAACCCCCATTCTTCAGAATCGGAATCTGCTGCGTTATCCAGTTGCGCCACGGGCGGAAATATTTAAAGTAATAGGTAA
>JAZSDI010000048.1:0-8979 GCA_045531045.1 Acutalibacteraceae bacterium
GGTGCCATTGCAGCACCCATATTATTTGTGTCGGTGACATTCAAATCAACAATTTTACCGAATAGAGCGCTGTCGATATAGGGTCCCTCACCCTCATTTGAAATTATCAATGCGCCCGAGCCTGTAACCGTCCACTGTGCAGTTTGAGGACGCTGTGAGCCATAATTTAACGGAAAACGATATTGTCTTTCTGCTGAGCAAAAATGCGATGAAGTAACAGCAAGAGCATTATTTGCGGCGCCAGAATCTACAAACAACGACGCCAAGGCAGTAGACAGCGCCATTGTAGAACAAGCGCCGTATAAGCCGATAAAGGGGATGCCTCTTTCCTTATTGCCAAAAGAACTTCCTATACACTGATTTAAAAGGTCTCCCGCAAACATTTTGTCGATATCCTGGTCTTTGAATCCTGCCTTGTCAAGAGCAATTTGCACGGCAGTTTTTTGCAGTTTACTCTCGGCTTTTTCAAAACTGTCTTCACCAAAATAACTGTCGATGGTATATTCGTCAAATTCATTGCTCAAAGGGCCCTCGTGTTCTTTTTTTCCAACAACCGAACCATAGCTTAAAATCCTTGGTTTGTTTTCAAAAATTATTGTTCTTTCACCTAACATTTTAGGCATAAAAATCACCTCGGTTATATTTTAAACCAAGGCGTTTTTTATATACTTTAAATTTTAATTGAAAAACAAAGGATTTTGCTATATAATGTTTGTAGTTTAAAATTAGGAGAAATTTATGAATTTAGCTGACATTAACACTTTAAAATCACTCCTTAGCAAAGAGGGATTTTCTTTTAAAAAGAGTCTTGGACAAAACTTTTTAATTGACCCCACAGTTTGTCCCGCCATGGCAGAAAGCTCTGCCAACAAAAACACAGGCGTTTTGGAAATAGGCCCTGGTGTTGGTGTTTTGACCCGTGAACTTTCAAAGGTCGCTAAAAAAGTTGTAGCTATCGAGCTTGACGAAAGACTTAAAAAAATATTGCCCAAAACTCTTGGAGATTTGGACAATGTAGAGGTAATTTTCGGCGATGCTATGAAGCTTGATTTAGAAAAAATTATAAAAGAACATTTTGCCGACTGTGAAAATGTCAGCGTTTGTGCAAATCTCCCCTATTACATAACCTCTCCTATAATTATGATGCTATTAGAAAAGCGTTTACCGATTTCATCTATCACAGTTATGGTGCAAAAAGAAGCCGCCGAAAGACTTTGTGCCGAGGTGGGTTCAAGAGATGCCGGTGCTGTTACAGTCGCTGTTACTTATTACGCCGAAAAAGAAATTTTGTTTCATGTTGACCGCAGTTCGTTTATGCCTCCCCCGAATGTTGATTCGGCAGTAATTAAACTGAATATCAGAGAAAAACCCCCGATTACTGTTGCGAACGAAGACAAGTTTTTCAAGTTTGTGAAATCCGCTTTCGCACAACGCAGAAAAACCCTTTTAAACACCGTCAGCAGTACTCTAAGTATTCCGAAGGATAACTTAAGAGCCATTTTATCAGAACTTTCAATTAAAGAAACGGTTCGTGGTGAAGAACTCTCAATGGAACAGTTCGCACAAATCTCAGAAAAAATTTAAATATATTTCTTCGATTTCTTGTTAACGCCCAATATACCCCCCGTAAGTGAGGATAACATAATTATTATCAAGTGAAATAATGTATTAATTGTTATACCGCCGTCATTAATTATAAGACCTATAAGTGTAACTACAATGAAGGTTATAAGACCTACCAAACCGCCCAACGCATAGCCCTTGCTCTTCTTTTTTCGTGATAAAAAATAAGCGTTCGCAAAGGCACCTAAAGCCACGGCAACACTACCGAATACAGGAGAATATTTATAATCAATATCCGATAAGTTTATAATAATTGAAAAAAGTGATACTGCAATTAAAGTTATAGCAACTTGCAAAAATAATCCCAATAAAATGTTAATATAATTGATTTTTTTATTTTCCATAATTAAAACCTCCCACATACCAAAAGGTATGCGAGAGGTTTGTTTTTTAGTACTGTATTACTTAATGGGAGCGTCGTCGTGAACGGTTAAGTTAGACTGCAAAGCCCAACGAGCAATAGTGATTTTGCTGTGGTCACTTTGAGACTCGATAACGATAGTGTCCTCTTTTAAAGAGATTACTCGACCGTAAATACCGCCGATGGTAACGATTTCGTCACCAACCTGTAAATTTGCTCGCATTTTTGCCTCTTCTTTTTGCTTTTTCTTCTGGGGACGAATCATAAAGAACCATAAAGCAAAGAACAAAAGTCCGTAAATTACAATGATGGGTAAGAAACCACCGATGCCGCCTTGAGCAGCTTCTGCTTCTTTTGCTAATAAATTAGCGCTAAAATCTAACATAATAAATCCTCCAAAAATTTCTAAATAAGATTATACCCCAAACTGAAGTATTTTGCAAGTAAAATATAAATTAAATTCTCTTACCGTAAATTTCTTCTTTTTCTTTCTTAAATTCAGCGAATCTACCCTCATCAATAGCCTTTCTGATATCCTCCATAAGTTTATTGTAAAACCACAAATTATGCATTACAAGAAGTCTTTGCGAAAGCATTTCTTTAGCCTTTAAAAGATGTCTTATATACGCCTTGCTATACTGACGGCAAACGGGACAATCGCAGTTTTCGTCAATAGGAGTCATATCTCGCTCATACTTTTGGTTGTTGATATTAATTATACCTTTTGTAGTAAACAAATGGCCGTGTCGAGCATTACGGGAAGGCATTACACAGTCGAACAAATCAACGCCACGCTCAACAGCATTCAAAATATTTACAGGAGTTCCAACGCCCATTAAATAACGGATTTTATCGGTCGGCATATGTGGGGTTACATTTTCGATTATCTCATACATAACCTCTGCCGGCTCGCCAACTGCCAAACCGCCGATAGCATATCCGTCAAGATTTAAATCTGCAATTTCTTTCATGTGATTAATTCGCAAATCTTTATAGGTACAGCCTTGATTTATACCGAACAAAAGTTGTTCAGGGTTTACCGTATCATCACGCATATTAAGTTCTTTCATCTTGGCCTGACAACGCTTTAGCCAACGGGTTGTTCTCTCACAAGAAGCCTTTGAATAAGCGTATTCGGCAGGATTTTCAACACATTCGTCAAAAGCCATTGCAATAGTAGAGCCAAGGTTTGACTGAATTTGCATACTTTCCTCAGGTCCCATAAAAATCTTTTTACCGTCAATATGGCTTTGGAAAGTTACGCCATCTTCGGTGATTTTTCTAAGGCTTGACAAAGAAAACACCTGAAAGCCGCCGCTGTCGGTCAAAATAGGTCCATCCCAAGTGGTAAACTTGTGTAATCCACCGCAGTCTTTAATAACTGTGTCCGACGGTCTTAAATGTAAATGATAGGTGTTTGAAAGCATAACCTGACAGTTAACAGTTTTCAAATCCTCGGCAGAAAGACCGCCTTTTATAGCCGCCGCAGTGGCAACATTCATAAATGCGGGAGTTTGAACTGTTCCACGGTTGGTTACAAATTCGCCTCTTCGGGCACTTCCCTCTTGTTTTAAAACTTTAAACATTTTA
Source organism: Acutalibacteraceae bacterium (assembly GCA_045531045.1). Classification (GTDB taxonomy): domain Bacteria; phylum Bacillota; class Clostridia; order Oscillospirales; family Acutalibacteraceae; genus UBA737. Next base: position 3,575 of record JAZSDI010000048.1, read on the forward strand.
TCTCCTAATTTTTAATTAAAATTTCAAGTAATCGGTGGGGTGTTTCGGCAATATAATCAGCACCCGCTTGTTCTAATTCTTCACGGTTGCCAAAACCATACAAAACACCGATGGATTTAAGATTATTTTGCTTTGCACCCTCAATATCATGGTAACGGTCGCCTATCATAATAGCATCGTTTATATCAGCTACTTTTCCACGCTCGAGAGCGACTTTTATAACATCAGCCTTATAGTTAAGCGTACCGTCAAATGTGGCGCCAACAACACAGTCAAAATAATTTGAAAGGTCAAAATAATTTAACACTATTTCAGCAAATTCTTGGGGTTTAGAGGTGGCTAAAATCAAGGTTTTACCCTTGTTTTTAAGAGTTGCTAACATTTCCTTAATTCCGTCAAAAACGCTGTTTTCATATATACCCGTTTTTCTGAAAAATTCACGGTAATATGCCACAGCTTGTTTTGCATCACTTTCAGAAAAACCGTAATATTTCATAAAAGCATCAAAAAGCGGAGGACCGATGAAGCAGTGCAATTCCTTGCGGTCGCTTACCTCGATTCCAAACTTATTCAGGGCGTACATAATACCGTTTGTAATGCCAATTTCAGGGTCGGTCAGAGTTCCGTCTAAATCGAATAAAATGTATTTATACATATTTACTCCTAAAATTTTAATCTTTAAACAGTATAATTGAAAGGCGGCGTAATTTCAACATATTGTTGAAAAAATTATAATTATATGGTATATTTTAAATGAGGTGAGTTTTATGAAAAAATGCTTATACATACTCTTTGTAATTGATGTTTTGGCGATTGCTTGTGGATTTATTACTATGCTTACCTCCTCGGTTATCTATGCAATAATATTTTTAGCTTTAGGTTTTCTACAATTAGTTCCTATAATCGCTATAATATTTTGTCTCGATAATATCGAAGACCACAATTATAAAATCTCACGATTATATTTGAAATTACACCACATTGAAGAAACAAAGGAAAATGACAATACGCCACCGGTTGCAGAGATAGGCGACAAATCCGATTTACCTTGGAAATGTATTAAATGCGATACTGTAAACAAAGCAGGCGCCACTAATTGTTCTAACTGCGGCGCAAAATTCTTGCCCGAAATTAATCCTGTGTTTGAACCGACACCTAAAGGCTTAAAAGGTTTTTTGCTTAAATTTAAAAAATAAAATTAATACCAAACGGAAAATTCCGTTTGGTATTTTTGTTTTACAAAATAATCATTGCATCGCCGAAACTAAAGAAACGGTATCTTTCACTTACGGCAATTTTATAAGCATTCATAACATTTTCATAACCCGCAAAGGCGGAAACCAACATAATGAGTGTGCTTTCGGGCAAATGGAAATTAGTAATCAATCCGTCCATAACCTTAAATTCAAAGCCAGGGTAAATGAAAATATCGGTATCACCCGAACACTCGACCATTTTGCCGTATTTTTTAGCAACGCTTTCAACAGTTCTGCAAGCAGTAGTTCCAACACAAATGACACGACCGCCGTTTTCCTTGGTGGAATTTATAATATCGGCAGCTTCTTTGGTTACAAAATATTCCTCGGTGTGCATTTTGTGGTTAGTAACATCTTCAACCTTAACAGGTCTGAAAGTCCCAAGACCAACATGAAGAGTTACAAAAGCAATTTTGACGCCTTTTTCTCTTAACTCGGCTAATAATTCTTCGGTAAAGTGAAGTCCCGCAGTAGGTGCGGCGGCAGAGCCTGTTTCTTTTGAATATACCGTTTGATAACGTTCGTTATCTTTGAGTTTTTCCTTGATGTAAGGAGGCAAAGGCATCTGACCGATTTCGCTGAGTACCGCATAAAACTCGCCTTCATGGATGAATTTTACAATGCGATTACCCTCTTCAGTTATATCTATAACCTCGCAAGAGAGTTTATCAGAAAACTTAAAAATCTTGCCGATTTTAGCCTTTTTACCGGGTCCTGCAAGACACTCCCAAACATCAATATCCTTTTGTTTTAAAAGCAAAAATTCAACAACCGAGCCTGTATCGGTGCGAACGCCAAAAATTCGAGCAGGTAAAACTCTTGTGTTATTAAGAACTAAGCAATCCCCCGCTTTTAGGTAAGACATAATATCATAAAAATTCTTGTGTTCAATCTTTCCACTTTGGCGGTTGAGATTAAGCAGTCTTGAATTATCACGTTTTTCTAAAGGGGTCTGAGCAATTAATTCCTCAGGCAAATCATAATAAAAATCACTTGTTTTCATTTTCACCAATATCTTTCGGCATTTTTTAGTGTTTTTTTACATAAAATTGTTTGACAAACAACTATTGTAATGGTATCATAATATATTATATTTATATGGGACTAAAAATCAAGTTTATTTTCCCCGAAAGGATGATTTTTAATGAAAAAATACAATGTAGGTATTATCGGTGCTACCGGTATGGTAGGTCAGAGATTTTCCCTCTTACTTGCAAACCACCCTTGGTTTAATGTAACTGCTTTGGCTGCAAGTGCTTCTTCTGCAGGTAAAACCTTTGAAACTGCAGTAAGCGGCAGATGGGCTATGACCGAGGAAATTCCCCAAAATTTAAAAGATATGGTAATTTTCGACGCTGAAAAAGATATCGACGAAATCGTTTCAAAGGTTGATTTTGTTTTTTGCGCCGTTAATATGAAAAAGGACGAAATAAAGGCTCTTGAAGAAAAATATGCTAAAAAAGAATGCCCTGTAATTTCTAATAATTCTGCTCACAGATTTACCGCAGATGTTCCTATGATTATCCCCGAAATCAACCCCAAGCACGCTGAGGTTATCGAGGCTCAAAGAAAGCGCCTTGGCACAAAGAGAGGCTTTATTGCTGTTAAATCTAACTGTTCTTTACAGTCTTATGTTCCCGCTTTGTATCCTTTGGATGAAAAGTTTGGAATTGATAAGGTTTTGGTTTGTACATATCAGGCGATTTCCGGCGCAGGTAAAACCTTTGACCGTTGGCCCGAGATTGTTGACAATGTAATCCCTTACATTGGTGGCGAAGAAGAAAAAAGTGAGAAAGAGCCTCTTAAGATTTGGGGTCAGGTTGAAGACGGCGAAATCAAACTTGCCGATTCTCCCAAATTCACTGCTCAGTGCATCCGTGTTCCCGTTTCTGACGGTCACTTAGCTGCTGTATATGTAACCTTTAAAAACAAGCCCTCTAAGGACGAAATTTTAAATATTTGGAAGAACTTTGCAGGTGAGCCTCAGTCATTAGAGTTACCCAACGCTCCCAAGCAGTTCCTCAACTACTATACCGAAGATGATATGCCCCAAACCAAGCTTTGCCGCACTTTAGAAAACGGTATGGCTGTATCGGTAGGTCGTCTCAGAGAAGACACTCAATATGATTATAAATTCGTTTGCGTGTCTCACAACACTTTAAGAGGTGCCGCAGGCGGCGCAGTTCTTTTAGCCGAACTACTTTGTGCTAAGGGATATATGGACTAAATTTTACGGCAGATTAACTTCTGCCGTTTTTCAAAGGAAGTGTAATTATGATTAAAGCAATAATTTGCGGTGCCAGTGGCAAAATGGGCGGTTTTGTTGCAAACGCCTGTAAAGAAGACGGAGAAATTCAGGTTGTTGCAGGTATTGATAAAGTAAACATCGGTCAAGACTTCCCTATTTTTGATTCATTTTCAAAAGTAAATTGCGAAGCCGATGTTATTATTGATTTTTCAAACCCCGCTTTGCTTGACGATATTTTAAATTATGCTGTTACAAAAAATATTCCTGTTGTTCTGGCAACTACAGGTTACAGCCAAGCTCAAATCGAGCAAATTAATAACGCATCAAAAAGCATACCTGTTTTCTTCACCTTTAATATGTCATTAGGTGTTAACTTAATTTGCAGTCTTGCAAAAAAAGCGGCTTCTATTTTAGGAAACGGCTTTGATGTTGAAATTATTGAAAAACATCACAATTTGAAAATTGACGCTCCTTCAGGCACTGCAATAATGCTTGCAAATGCCGTTAACAGTTGTTTTGACAACCAAAAGGTATATGAATATGACCGCCACTCAAAACGCCAAAAGCGTTCAAATAACGAGATAGGAATTCACTCTATCAGAGGCGGAACAATCGTTGGCGAACATGATGTTATTTTTGCAGGTCACGATGAGACAATTACCATTTCTCATTCTGCCGCTTCCAAAGAAGTTTTTGCCGTAGGCTCGGTTAAAGCCGCAAAATTTATTTTCGGCAAAAAAGCCGGATTGTATGATATGAATTCAATAATGAATTTTGAATAAAAATTTAAGCACCCGAATTCGGGTGCTCTTTTTTTTGTATATTTTTAAATTTTCCATAAATAATATAAGCGTACTCTAAACTTTAAAGGAGTGAGAAAAGTATGTTTGATAAAATTTGCTTGATTTTAAGCATTATCGGTTGTCTTAACTGGGGTCTTGTAGGTCTTTTTGAATTTGACCTTGTTGCCTGGGCTTTTGGCGGACCCACAGCCATCATCAGCCGAATTGTTTACACAGTCATCGCCTTAGCAGGTGTATGGTGCATTTCACTATTATTTAGAAACAATGCAGTAATGGACGATTAAAAAAATCACCTAACTTTAATTAGTTAGGTGATTTACATATTTAGTCATCAATCGAAGAATCTGTAGCGCTTAAATAAATTGCCTCAACCTCTTTAGATGGAGCTTTAGTGATAAGTGAAACCACAACAGCCACAATTGTATTTACAACGAATCCGGGAAGAATCTCATAAATTCCTGTGTTAGTGATAACGGCGGGCATCATTGTGTTGGTAAACAATAACAACCAAGCAATATCAACAACCGCACCGGCAACTATACCTGCACAAGCACCTGCATAATTAAATCTCTTCCAGAAGAGTGAGAGTATTACAACAGGTCCAAATGAAGCACCAAATAGACCCCAAGCATTCTCAACCATACTCATAATGCTGTTTGCCCAACTGTTTGCATTGCTGATACCAGAAGCAGCAATCATGAAAGCAACAGCAGACAAAATCAATACAACAATTCTACCAATCCATAAAACTTCCTTTTCGGATGCTTTATCTTTTCTAAGTAGTGGCTTGTAAATATCACTGGTAAAAGAAGATGATGCCACCAAAAGCTGAGAGTCCGCAGTAGACATAGCCGCAGCAACAATAGCTGCAAGTAAAAGACCAGCTAATACACCTGGGAACATATCTTGAACAACTGTGATAAATATGTTTTGTGCGTTTTCAGGAATAAGTAAATCTGCAAGTGAAGTGCCGTCGCTTAAAAGGAAAGTTCTTCCTAAAATTGCAATTGCAATAGCGGCACCAAGTGTGAGGATAACCCAAACAATAGCCACAGAAGCGGATGTTTTAATCATAGAAGGCTTTTTGATAGACATAAA
>JAZSDI010000077.1:0-6988 GCA_045531045.1 Acutalibacteraceae bacterium
AACAGGATATGGTTGTAAGAAGTTTTCCAACAGCAGTTTCGGCATATGAAGAACTTTATAACATAAACTCACAAAATTTGCCACTAATTTACGATGTTATAAACTGCGATGATGGACAAATTGTTTTGGAAGAGTTTATAGAAGGTGTCACGATTTCCGAGGTTATGGAAAGCGGAAACTATCATTACTTAGGAACCCGCAAGGTTATACGGGCAGTTTGCCACGCACTTAATGTTTTGCACGAAAGAAACCTTGTACACAGGGACATAAAGCCCGAAAATGTTGTAATAGGCAAAGATGGCAGAGTAGTTTTGATTGATTTCAATGCAGCCAGGAAAGTTTCTTCCGCCAGTAAAGATACCGTTATAATGGGTACGGTTGGCTATGCTTCTCCTGAGCAGTTAGGAATAGCGCAAAGCGATGCCAGAACAGACATTTATGCCGTAGGCGTTCTGCTTAACGTGATGATTACCGGCAAACATCCCAGTGAAAAATTAGCAAAAGGAAAAGCCGGCAGAATTGTCCGAAAATGCACAAATGTAAATCCCAACGAGCGCTATCAATCGGCAGAGAAACTATCTTATGCATTATAAAAAGCGAGGTGAATTTCACCTCGCTTTCTCTTATTCTAAACAGTCGCTCGTTATGTAATTTACTCCCCATTTGATGAGTTCTTTTGCTCTGTCGGGGTCATTTACTGTCCAAAGATTAATTTTTATACCTCGTTTTTTACATTCCTTAACAAATCTCTTGTCAATGGGTCTGTAATCAACATCAATATCCATACCGTAATGGGTCAAAACATCAAGCATTGCCAAATGATAATCGCCTTTATTCTTTTCCTCTAAAAGTTCCATATCAAAATCGTGTCTCTTAAGGCGGTCATAAAAACCGACTGACTTAGTCGCAATTAGATACTGCACAGTAACATTTGGGTCAATTTTTTTAAGATACACAAGATTTTTAAAATTAAAAGAAATAAAAATGGTTTTATCAAGATAGTTTGCTTGTTTAAAAGTATCATAAATCTTAACAATATCCGCTTTTTCCATTGGGTTTTTAATTTCAAGAACGGATAATTTTTCGTAATAAATACAGATATCCAAATACTCCTCTAAAGAGGGCATAACAATATCCTTGCGCTGAGGTCTGTTTCTGTAAGCCTTAAACTTGATGTTTCTGAGAGTTTCAAAATCGGTTTCTTCGATTATCACATCACTCTCGGTCAAACGAGCCGTTCTGTCATCGTGATATACGATAAATTTGCCGTCCTTTGTTTTATGAACGTCGGTTTCAATTCCGTAATAACTGCGATTTGCAGAGGAAATAAATGAACCTATGGTATTTTCAATCTCCAAATTTCCTCCACGGTGAGCAATTATTTTGGTGTTCCTTTTGTTTGAAAGCTTAAGCGTATCCATTACAATACCACAAAACAAATTATACGTTTACATCGCAAACAACCATAACCGTGCTTTCCATATCTCCGATTTCTTCCTTCAAAACCTTGTGGCACTTTTCGTTTTTGAAAGCGCACATTATGCCAACATTACCGTGGTTACCACTTTTAGCAGGAATGATATCGTATGTAATTAAATCCTCGCCGAACTTTTGAATTATAGAAACAACTTCTTGAGTCTTGAGTATATCGGATATTTCAACATAAGTGCTCTTCATACTCTTTTGTTTTCTTTCGGCTTTGCCAAGCATGGTAACACTAATGATGCAGATAAGGGTTGCAAAAACCGCTCCCCAATAAAAACCGTAACCCGCCGCAATACCGATGGCGGCAGTTGCCCACATACCAGCAGCGGTAGTAAGACCTGTTATAACCGAGCTGTTACGCACCATAATAGTTCCGGCACCAAGGAAACCGATACCAGAAATAACCTGAGCGGAAATTCTCGCAATATCACTTGTAGCGCCCAAAGCCTGACTTAGATACATGCTTGTAAGAGATGTCATAGCGGCACCGATACAAATAAGCATATGTGTACGTAGCCCCGCAGGTCGACCGTGCCTTCCACGCTCGGAGCCGATAAGACCACCCATTATAGCAGCGGCTATAATTCTAATAAATACTACACCAGGACCAAAATCTTCAAACAATGGCGCTATGTAATTTAAAATTTCTTTCATTGAGCGACCCCTCCATCAAATTTTGATTAAATATATTCGGTTAAAAATAAAAAAAGACGCAAAAATTAGGGCAAACCTGAATTTTCTCATCTCCACATCATTTATCAATATTATTCTACTATATATACAATATAAAGTCAAGGTTTACTTAAAAAAGACAGGTCTTTTGACCTGTCTTTTATCCTAGCAACACATCACTTATAAGCATAACGCAAAAGCCCCCCAAAAGTGCATAGGTAGCACCCCTTTGATGACCGTGAGCGTGGGTTTCGGGTATCATTTCATCGCTGATAACATAAAGCATTGTGCCTCCCGCAAAGGCAAGTGCAAAGGGCAAAATTGCCGAAGATATACTTACCGCAAAGAAACCAAGTAATGTTCCTAAAACCTCTATTAAGCCCGTAAAAATAGCGCAAATTAAGGTTCTGTGCGGTGTCACTCCTGCCGCAAGCATGGGTGCTATAATTACCATACCCTCAGGTATATTTTGAAGTGCAATACCGCCCGCAATCATAAGCGCTCTCGACGTGTCGCCCGAGCCAAAACCTACACCCGCCGCAATACCCTCGGGCAAATTGTGTATAGCAATAGCCATTACAAAAAGCAATACTCGGTTTAAATTTTCGTTGTTATGCGCCTCATCTTCAGCACCTACCAAGCGGTGCAAATGAGGTGTAAATTTATCAAATAAATTAAGTGATAGAGCACCCGCAAAAATACCCAAAACAGTAACGAGCAAATTTCCGTTTGAATATTCAACCGAGGGTAAAATTAGTCCGATTACGGCAGCCGCAAGCATTACACCTGCCGCAAAAGACAATACAATGTCAGAAAAAGTGTGAGAAATCTTTCTGAATATAAAGCCTATAAGCGAACCGAAAACGGTCGCAAGTCCTACACCTATCGCAGTTAATAATACAAGTTTCACACTAAAACTTCCCTTTATTTATACTCTTTTAAAATTTCCTTTAAAAGTATTGGGTCATCGGTCATAATACAGTCAACGCCCATTTCAATCAGCATTTTCATCTCGTCAGCATCATTAATAGTCCAATACTGCACCGCAATATTTCTGCGATGAGCACGGTCTATGAGGGTCTGCTTATCAAGGGGCACAGTTATGCCAATGTCATAAGAAAGAGGTATTTGCAAACAGGCAAAATCGCCGCTATCAAAAATATTCACACCCAAATACTGTGTCAGCACAAATTTTGCGGCAGAGCCTGTCGGCGCACCACGCATTAAAGAGGGATAATTAGCCTTAAGCTCAGCCTCTATCTCGTCGTTAAAGGTGCCGATTACAATTTGTTTTTTGTAGTTAGGGTATTTATCAAGTGTTTCGGATAAAATTTTACAAGCCTTAATTCCCCTGTCGCCGCCATCCTTAATTTCAACAATAAATTTAAGGTCGGGGTGGGTTTCGTAAAACATCGCGAAAAGCTTGTCTGCCGTGGCAATACGAAGTCCCTTTTCCTCAATATCGGTAACATCTTTATAAATACGCTCGCCCTTTTCGTTTTCAAAATAGTAACCGAAGTTATACTGTTCTAACTCTTCAAGGGTCATATCCTCTATGTAATGGCGACGGCTTTCATCCTCGCAAAGCTTTTTAACCTCGTCTAAAGAAATATCGCCGTTAACATTACAGGTCTCATCAATAAAACTATCGTGGTTATATACCAAATAACCGTCTTTTGTTAAATACAAATCACTCTCAATTATATCAACGCCAATGGTTTTAACAGCCTCTTCAAAAGCCAACATTGTATTTTCGGGATTATTTGAACTGCCACCACGGTGAGCCGCTATCATTGGCAATTCCCCACTCTTCACAACAAAGGGGTTAGTTTCAATGTTTTTCTTTGGCGGAACAATATTGATTACCGCAAAAAACACCACCAACACAGCCAAAATAATTCCTAATACCTTGAGCACTTTATGATTCTTTTTAATTTTTACATCCTCAGACATAATAACCCACCTTTCCTAAGTTTATTATATCATATTACATCCAAAAAACAAGGTATTATACCTTTACATACTGCACCGAATATCCCACCATTTTAGCGCCGTTAGAAAAATCAAAATTCGTACCCGTTAACAACTCGGTGCCGCTGTTTGCTTTTGCATCAAAATATGCAGTATACTCGTTTGCATCGGCATTGATAAGAACTATAATTCTTTCATCCTCAAACGCCCTTTCAAAAACAAACTGCTTATTTGTCAAATGAAGAACATTAAAGTTGCCGTAACACAAAGCCTTGCTTTCTCGGTGTATCCTTGCCGCCTTTGAAATAAACTTTGAAATTTCATTAAATTCCACGGTATTTATTTCGGGTCTCAAGGCATCGTCTCCGTCTTCTTTTCTGCCCTCAATACCCCACTCACTTCCGTAATAAATGCAAGGGATACCCGGCATTCCAAAGAGTATGCCATAAGACGGAATAATATGGTTTTTGTCGGTCAGAGAGGAGGCCAGTCTCGTAACATCATGGTTATCAACAAAACCTATCAGTTGCAGTCCCCTATACATACACCAGTCCTCACTTCCAAAACGGTTGCGTAAAGAGTGGGCAATTTCAAACATATTCATACTGTTGAAGGAAGAATATATACCCTTATAACACTCATAATTAGTAGCACTTTGCAACATACCGTCGCAAACAATTTCACGGTAGTTTCCGTGTATCATTTCTCCCGCAAGGAAAAAATCGTTTTTCTTCGCTCTGCAAAAGGCACTAAGTTCCCTCATAAACTGGCGGTTCAGCATATAAGCCACATCAAGACGGAGTCCGTCAATACCGAAATAATCTATCCATCCGCCAACACAGCCCAAAAGATAGTTTTTAACCTCCTGGTTGTCGAGATTAAGCTTTGCTAGCTCATAATGACCTTCCCAGCCCTCATACCAAAAGCCGTCGTTATAAGAACTGTTGCCGTCAAAATTAATATAAAACCAGTCCTTATAAGGAGAATCCCATTTCTTTTCCTTTACATCCAAAAAGGCGAAAAAATCTCTTCCAACATGGTTAAAAACGCCGTCAAGTATTACCCTTATTCCGTTTTGGTGCAGGGTGTCGCAAACAAATTTAAAGTCCTCGTTGGTGCCGAGCCTTACATCAATTTTAGTAAAATCAGATGTGTCATATCCGTGAGCCGAGCTTTCAAAAACAGGACAAAAATACACCGCATTAACGCCAAGTTTTACAAGATTCTCAGTAATATCTGCAACCTTTCGTATACGGTTTTGAAGCACACCATCGTTTTGCCTTGGCGCACCGCAAAAGCCGAAAGGATAAATCTGATAAATCACACTTTCGTTATACCACATAAATTAACCTCATTTCGCCTTAGAAACTATGATTTTAATACACCAATTATACCTTTTATAATCAAAAAAAGCAAGGCGAAGCCTTGCTTTAATCTGCCAAAACCAAAGTTTTAACATCAAAAAATTATTTTTTCTTTTCATTTATACCATCTGTTGGAATTTTTATATCATATTGATAGTCTGAATTGTTACATAGTTATTAACTCAGTTTAAGATTTTTTCCAGCACATCACCAACAGCTTTTGCCATAGAAGCGAAACCGAAATCAGTTGGGTGGCAGTTGTCAACTGTACCCTCTCCCTCTGCCATTTCCATTAGTTTTCTTCCTTCAATAAAGAAAACATTTTTGTCTCCATTTTCAAGGGCGTTGTTATAGGTTGCTTTTATTATGCTTAAACGCTCCTCTTCTTCCTTGGTTAAATAGAATTTAGGTCGTGACATAATTATAATCGGTATATCAGGGTTGTTTTGGCGTATTGTTTTAAACATTTTTTCGTGGGTGTTTTTCAAATGCTCCACACTGGGTGCATTATGGTCATAGTCATATACAAAGCAAGACATTTTGAGCCCACTTATATATTGGGCAATTTCATCCTCACCCATAGCATTGCCTGAAAATCCAAGATTGATGAAATCAGCATTTAAACGACGGGAAACAATGCTTTCGTATGCCATACCTGGTCTTGACGCACATCCGCCTTGCGTTATCGAGGAACCGTAGTAAACAATAGGTTCATTAAGACAATACGGTTCGGCGGAAGCTAATTCAGCTTGGTCACTGATGCCAACAAACAACTCTTTAACCGAAGTGTAAAGCGGAAAATTAATGGTTATTTCACGCATTTCTTTGGATTGAAAATGAATAATGCTTTCGTACCCGTCACTAACATCAAAGGGCACAACAAAAGTTGATGTATATTTATTATTTGCATATAAGTCAAAGCCTGCCGACCCTGTCAAAGCAAAGTGAGGCATTTTGCCGATATTCGACATTTTAGTATGTATAGCCACATAAGGACTGTCTGTCTTAAACCGCACTCTGCCACCGGCTGTATGAGTATGGAGACCGCAAACACCGTTGCTTACAGTTTTTGCAACATTTTCGGGCATTCTTCTGAATTTGCCATTTTCATAAAACACACCGCAAATTTGAAACGGAGCGTTGAGAACATTATAAAACTTAATATCAGACACATTCAAACTGGTTTCTACTTTAAAATTGGAATCAATTAGCGAAATATCGCTCATACTAATCACCGACCTTTAAGTGTATTATAGCATAAAAGCGGTGAGAAATCAATACAAAGCATTGTATTTATAATTCGTGGCGAAGCCACACCGAACTTATTACCTCTTACCTATTACTTCTTACTTTCCAAAAATCCCGAATGCGAGGTTTAGTGAAGAGTGAAAAAGTAAAAATCCCGCCCACTTACGTGAACGGGATTTTTGGGTGTTTTGAACTTAATGGCACGAATTAAAAGTACCTGAAAACCGAGGATTTTAAATTAAATTTAA
>JAZSDI010000113.1:0-9959 GCA_045531045.1 Acutalibacteraceae bacterium
TTTCGTCCGTTGCAATAATATCGGTGATAGAGGGTTTGCCCTCGGTCAGTGTTCCTGTTTTATCAAAAACCGCAACCTTAATCTTATGGGTGGTTTCCAAAACCTCACCGTTGCGGATTAATATGCCGTTCACGGCACCCATACCTGTTCCCACCATAATTGCAGTGGGTGTGGCAAGTCCTAAAGAACAGGGACAGGCTATAACCAAAACGCTTGTGAATATTTTAAGGGCGGTGCCAATGTTTTTGGTGATTATAAGCCAAACCAAAGCAGAAACAAGGGCGATAACTATAACCAAGGGGACAAATATACCCGCCACCTTGTCTGCTGTTTTGGAAATGGGCGCTTTTTTACTTTGAGCGTCTTCGACAAATTTTATTATTTTAGAAAGTGCAGTATCATCGCCTTTGTGGGTGACTTTTATTAAAACAAGTCCTGTAATGTTAAGACTGCCGCCCGTAACAGAGTCGCCCTCTTTTTTCTCCACAGGCAGACTCTCGCCCGTGAACATAGACTCGTCAACCGTAGTTTCACCCTTTAAAATCACACCGTCTAAGGGGATTTTACTGCCGTCTTTAACAACCAAAATATCGTCGAGTTGCACCTCGTCTATGGGGAGAGAAATATCAATACCGTCCCGCCTTACAACAGCGGTATCGGGTTGCAACTCCATAAGCCCTTTTATAGCGCTAAGTGTTTTATTGCGGCTTTTTGCTTCTAAAAACTTGCCGAACATTACAAGGGTTATAACCGTTGCCACACTCTCGAAATACAAATTGTGCACGGCATGGTGATTAGTGGGAATGGTGCAAGTTACAACTAAACTGTAAATAAAAGAGGCGGTAGCGCCAATTGCCACAAGGGAATCCATATTAGGGTGTCCCTTAAAAAGCAAGGGCAGACCCTTTATAAAGAAATGTCTTCCAAAATATAAAGAGGGGATACAAAGTAAAATTTGAATTAAAGCAAAATTCAAAGGGTTATGTGACGGGTCAATAACAGAGGGCAGCTTTAGACCTTCAAAAATCATTGTACCCATAGATACAAAAAGCAAAACAGCGGTTGAAATAAAGGAAAAAACCATTGGATAAATTGGAGTTTTTTCTTCTTCTTTTTTTTCTTCTTTTGTTTCTTCGGGTGTGATGCCAAAGCCCGCCTTTTCAACCACCCTGAAAAAATCGGTGTCTGAGACCTTTTTTTCGTCAAAGGTTACGGTCATTTTGCCTGTTATTAAATTCACATCGCAAGTAACAACACCATCTAAACGGGAAACCACACGGTTTACCGATGCCGAACAGGCAGCGCAAGACATTCCGCTTATGTTATATACATTAGTTTTCATAAAAACCTCCAAAGTTAGCACAAGCTAATTATACTATTTTGATTAAATCTTTGTCAAGGCTTCTTTCGACTCAAAATCTCATTTTTTTAACCCTTTTTTTGACAGTTTTCAAGGGATAAAAATGATAAAATTTAAATGTGGACGGTGGTTTTATGGTGGTTTATGCAGACGTGCTTTTTGTTGTTAATTTAATTGTGGATTATTTTCTTTTAAAAGTTTCTCTAAGAATACTTAAAGCCACCACTAAAACTTGGCGTATGGTTGTGTCGGCAGTAATAGGCGGTCTTTTTTCTTTTTACATATTTTTACCAAAATCCCCAATATTAATTGAAATTTCGGCGCACCTTTTAATGAACGGGGTAATGATGCTTGTTTGTATGGGCTTTAAGAGTTTTAAAATTTTTTTAAGGGGAATGCTTATTCATTTTGGCGTTGTTTGCTGTTATGGCGGAATTATGACTGCCTTGTGGCAGATTTTCAAACCAAAAGGTATGATTATTAACAATTCGGTAGTCTATTTCAACATATCTCCCGTTGTGCTTATAATTACCACTGTTTTCGGCTATTTTTTATATATGATTTTCTCAAAAATATTTGCTGTCAGCTCCAAAAGTGCAAAGAGGTGCAATATTATTCTCTACGCTTTAGGAAAAAATGTTGGCGCATCGGCAATTATTGATACGGGCAACAGCATAAGCGATATTATGTCCGATTCTGAAATAATTATTGCTGACGAATCGGTGGCAAAGGCACTTTTTGAAAATCTTGATATTACTAAAGACCCCTTACTTGCAACGAGATACCGCACAATACCTTGTAACACAGTGTCGGGCAACAGTATTTTAGAGGGATTTCGATGTGATATTTGTCAGGTGTATTTAGAGGATAAAATTATCTCTTTAAACAACCCCGTTTTAGCAATTTCCAAAACCCCTATAAAAGAGGATTATTCGGTTATATTAAATCCCAAAATTTTAGAATTAGAAGGTACTGAAAATGAGAAAACTCAAAAACTTAGTGTATAAACTGCTAATAAAATTAGGACTTGTTTCGCCGACATATTATATAAACGGACCCGAAACTCTTCCGCCACCTTTAAGCGCTGAGGAAGAAAATCGGCTTTTAACAGAAAACAGTGAGGAGTCAAAAAACACACTCATAGTACATAATCTGCGGTTGGTTGTGTATATTGCAAGAAAATTTGATAATGTTTCAGCGGGGATAGAGGACTTGATTTCTATTGGTACAATAGGTCTTATAAAGGCAGTTAATACCTTTTGTGCTGATAGAAATATTAAACTTGCCACCTACGCTTCAAGGTGTATTGAAAATGAGATTTTAATGTATCTGAGAAAAACCTCTAACCAAAAAAATGAGATTTCAATAGATGAGCCTTTAAATGTTGACTGGGACGGAAACGAGCTTTTGCTTTCTGATATTTTGGGGAGCGACGCCGACGAGGTTGGCAGAGATGTTGAAATGGAGGACGAAAGATGTCAACTGATACATTTTGTGGGCGGTCTTCCGCCAAGAGAAAAACAAATTATGGAAATGCGGTTCGGTATGAACGGCTATGATGAATACACTCAAAGCGAGGTTGCCGATACACTCGGTATTTCACAGTCGTATATATCAAGACTTGAGAAAAGAATTATTGTAAAACTTAAAAAGCAGATAGAGAAAAATGAGGCTTGAAATGAGCCTCATTTTTTTATAAAATTAAAGTGAGGTGGTAAAATGCCGTATTTATTAATTATAAATATTATTTCTGCTTTTATTTGTGTTTTTGATAAACACCGTGCCAAAAAGGGCGGTTATAGAGTGTCTGAAAGCACTCTTTTTACCCTTTGTTTAATAGGTGGAAGTGTTGGTATGTACTTAACAATGAAAGCAATCCGCCATAAAACAAGGCATAAGAGATTTATGATAGGAATACCGCTTATAATTATATTTCAAATTGCAGTTTTGCTTGTTGTAAAATATGTCGGTTTATGGTAAAATAAAGGAGAATAAATTTAAGGAGAAAAGTTATGGAATTTAGTGTAAATCATCCTATAATTTTCATAATGGTGGGCTTGATTATTTTGACTGTTTTGGGACAGTCGGTGTATTTCCTTACTCGTGCTTTAAAACGGGCTAAGGAATTAGGAATAAAGAAAGAGGTAATAAATAAAACCATCGGTTCTTCGGCAGTGTTTACAATAGCTCCCGCAGTTTCAATTTTGGTGGGTGTTATTGCTTTGTCTAAGAGTCTTGGTATTGCGCTTCCTTGGCTTAGACTTTCAATTATCGGCTCCATTACATACGAAACCGTTGCGGCAAACAACGCTTTAACCGCACTCGGTATCCCTGCCGGTACACAAATTACCGACCCTGATGTTTTCATAACTGTCCTTTGGGTTATGACGGTTGGTATCGCCGCAGGACTGATTTTAGTTCCTTTTCTCACAAAAAAGGTGCAAAGCGGTATCAGTAAAATCGGAATGAAGGACAAAAAGTGGGGCGAAATCTTCAATAATGCCATGTTCCTTGGTATGATTTCGGCATTTTTGGGATATGTTTTCTGCGATGTAACCTTGGTTTTCAAGGGCGATTTTTCGGGTCTTATTCCCGTTTTTGTAATGACAGTTTCGGCGGTAGCAATGGCTATATGCGGCGGACTCTCTACAAAGTTTAAAATCCGTTGGCTTACTGATTATGCGTTGCCTATAAGTTTAATTTCAGGTATGGCAAGTGCTATACCCCTTACAAATTGGTTAGGATAAGGAGGGAAAGAAAAATGAAGAAAAATAATCTTACATATTTAGAGTCTGTTCACCGTGACGGTAAAATATGGGGTATTGCCCTTTGTCTTATAATTTTTGCTTTCCCTGTGGCTATAAGCATTGTTTTTGGTGCTGTTCCTGAGTGGGAGGCGTTGGCTAAAGGTATGTTTGCAACCGTTCCTATGTATTGGGCGGTTGGAATTGTGGAGATTTTCACATATATTCCAATGCTCGGCGCCGGCGGAACATATCTTTCTTTTGTAACGGGTAACATTTCAAACCTTAAGCTTCCCTGTGCTGTTGATGCTATGGAACGTGCGGGTGTTAAGGCAAACGACGAAGAAGGCGAGATAATTTCTACCATTTCTATTGCCGTTTCTTCTATTGTTACAACCCTTATAATTTTGGTGGGTGTTGTGCTAATCGGTGTTATTGCACCCGTTATTAATCACCCTGTTTTAACCCCTGCTTTTGATATGATTTTACCCGCTCTCTTTGGCGGTCTTGCAGTTGTGTTTATTGCAAAAAATCCCAAGCTTTCTATAGCACCCATAATTTTAATGCTTATCTTGTTTATCTTCGTACCTGCACTTAATGCGGGAACAGTTGGAATTATGGTGCCTGTTGGTGTTCTCTTTACTGTTGCTGTTGCAAGAATTATGTATAAAAGAGGTATGCTTTAAATGACAGCACTATATATTATATTGGCTCTTTTGGTTTTGTTTTTGGCTGTAATTATAGTCAGGACATTAAGCTTTAAACCAAAAGCGTCTATTGAAATTTCGCACGAAAAAATAGAATTTGACCGTGAAAAAGCGGTGGAAAATCTTAGAGAATTAGTAAGATATAAGACTGTTTCTTATGCTGATTCTTCCCTTGAGGATGACGCCGAGTTTAAAAAGCTTATTGACGCTTTGCCGAGATTATATCCAAATGTTTTTAAGGTTTGTTCTTTTGAAACCTTGCCCGACAGAGCCTTGCTTTTTAAATGGAAAGGCAAAAATAATGGCAACCCCGCCGTTTTAATGGCACATTATGATGTTGTGCCGGTGAACGAGGAAATGTGGGATAAACCGCCCTTTAGCGCCGACCTTATTGACGGTGTTATTTGGGGCAGAGGAACGCTTGATACAAAGGTTACATTTAACGGTGTGCTTTTCTCGGCCGATACCTTAATTGCTGAGGGTTTTGTCCCCGAAAATGATGTTTATTTCGCATTTTCGGGCGGTGAGGAAATTAATGGTCGGGGCGCAGTTAATATCGTTAACTATTTTAAAGATAACTCCATTACCCCCGAGTTTGTTGTGGACGAGGGAGGCGCAGTTGTTGAGGATGTTTTCCCAGGTGTTAAGGGTCAAATCGGTCTTATCGGCATTGCTGAAAAAGGCTTGATGAATGTTAAATACACCTGCAAGAGTGCGGGCGGTCACGCTTCGGCACCAAAACCCCATACACCCATCGGCATATTGTCTAAGGCTTGTGTAAGTATTGAAAATCATCCCTTTAAAAGTCATTTAACCAAGCCTGTTGCCTTGATGTTTGATACTTTGGGTAGACACTCTAACTTCCTTTACAGAATGATTTTTTCAAACCTTTGGTTGTTTAGCGGTGTGCTTGACCTTATTTGTAAAAAGAGTGGGGGAGAGTTAAACGCACTAATGCGTACTACCGTTGCGTTTACCCAAGGTTTTGGCAGTAAAGCCCCCAATGTTATTCCGCCTGAGGCTTCTTTCGTTGCTAATATGCGACTTAACCCCGAGGATAATATCGACTCGGCATTAGAGTATTTAAAGAAGACTGTAAATGATGAAAATGTTGAAATAACACTTATTGAGGGTATGAATCCTAGCCCTATTTCCAAGACCGATTGCGATGCCTTTAAAAAGGTAACAAAAGCGGTGGCTGATACTTGGCAGATAGATAAGATTTCTCCCTATTTAATGGTGCAGTGCTCCGACAGCCGCCATTATGCCCAGATTTGTGACAAGGTTTATAAATTCTCGGCAATGGATTTAAGCAGTGAGGAAAGAGCAACAATTCACGGAAACAACGAGCGTATTCGTGTTGAAGCACTTGAAAGAGCGGTTGAGTTTTATATTAGACTTATTAAACAAATTTAAAGATTAGAGTGTCTTTTATAGGCACTCTAAATTTTTTCTTGACAAATTCAGGAAAGTGGTGTACTATTGTAGTAGTACAGTAATACAGAGAGGTGATATGATGGCTTGGAACTTTACACAGGACAGTCCCGTTTATCTTCAGATTGCAAAGAGGATTATAACCTCAGTGCTTTCAGGAGAATATGAAGCGGGTCAGCAAATACCCAGTGTTCGCCAGTTGGCGCTGGAGGCGGCGGTTAATCCTAATACGGTGCAACACGCCTTTTCAGAGCTTGAAAACGAAGGAATTATAATTTCAAAGGGAACAATGGGAAGATATGTTACCGAAGATTTGAGTGTTATTGAAAAATGCCGCAAAAAACAAGCAAAAATGTTGGTTGGCGGTTTTTTGAAACAAGCAAACCTAATGGCGCTGTCTAAACAAGACATTATTTCGATTTTGGAGGAGGAAATGAAATGAATGTTTTAGAGATAAACAATTTAACAAAATGTTATAAAAAGCATATTCCCGTTTTGCAGAATATGAGTTTGACCATTCCTGCAGGTAGAATTGTAGGGTTATTGGGGCCTAACGGTTGCGGAAAATCCACCTTAATTAAACTCGTTTGCGGTATTTTACAGCCAAACAGCGGTGAAATTTTGGTTGATGGCAACCCTGTTGGAGAGAAAAGCAAAGCGGTAATTTCCTACCTTCCTGAGCGAACATATTTTAATTCTCAAATGAAGGTAATTGAACTGCTCGATTACTTTGAGGATTTTTATAAAGATTTTGATCGTACCAGAGCTTTGACACTCTTGCACGACCTTAAAATCGACCCCGACCATAAGCTTAAAACCCTTTCTAAAGGTACAAAAGAAAAGGTGCAGTTAATCCTTGTTATGTCAAGAAACGCAAAGTTATATCTTCTCGATGAGCCTATTGCAGGTGTTGACCCTGCTGCCAGAGAATATATTTTAAGTACAATTGTTTCAAATTATAATCCCGAGGCTTCGATTATAATTACAACCCATCTGATTACCGATGTTGAACAGGTTTTGGATGATTTTTATTTCTTAGGTTACGGCGGTCAAATTTTAAAGTCGGGCAATGCCGAAGAGGCAAGAAACGAGAGCGGAAAATCGCTTGATATGTTATTCAGGGAGGAATTCAGATGTTAAGAAAGCTTTTGAAATATGACTTTTTATCGGTCATTAAATTTTGGTGTATAGCGGCAATTACCTCCTTAGGGCTTGGTTTACTTGCTGGCGGATGTATAAATGTTTTTAATAGCGACAGACATCTTCCTATGATTGTTGACACTTCGGCTGTTATTTTATTTGTGATAGCATTGGTAGGTATCGTGGCGTTTTCCTTTTTATCTATGATTTTGGTTTATGTCAGATTTTATAAAAATCTGTTTACCGATGAAGGCTATTTGACCTTTACTTTGCCTGTTAAGATTTCGCAAATTTTAAATTCCAAAATCATTTTGGGCTGGGTTGTGTCGATTGCCGCTTTAATCGTTACCTTTATTGATTTGTTTGTTATGTTGGCAATAGGTATTCCCGATGAGATATTTAATATCGAAAACTATCGCAATTTAATAGAAATTTTGAAGATAGTTGTTGAAAAAATAGGCTGGTATTTAATTGTTTATATACTTGAGGGTATAGTGCTTTTTGGCCTATTTATACTCTTTGCTCAGTTGTTCTTAAATGCTTGTATTACCTTTGCGGCGTTGATTACCAAGAAAGCCAGAGTTATCACAGCAATCGGAATTTACTATGTGGCAAACAGTATCTTTTCCTTTGTTTTAGAAATGATTATAATTTTCGCTGCACCATCGTTAATTGAAAAAATGGTGGGTCTCACAGAGAACACACTCCATATTGCATTTATAATAAGTTTACTTTCTGCAGTGGCGTTTTGCTTTATGGGTTGTATGCTTTTGTACGCTTTACAGTATTGGATGCTTGACCGTAAGCTTAATTTGTCTTAAGGAGGAAATGAAAATGAAAAAATTATTAGCTTTAATCTTAGCACTGTTTTGTATTTCCTCGGTCACAGCCTTTGCCACAGCACCTGTGGTAGCTGAAACCAAAAAAGACCAAACAACTATGATTTCGCAAGATATTGTATTTCAGGTTACTTTGGAAGATGAACTAAACGGTTTATTTGTTAACGGCGAATATTATACTTTATTTAACGCAAACAACATTGAAACAGACGGTTTTGATGAATTTCAATATGCACTCTCAATGAGCGATGAGTTGAAAGAAAGAACTCAAGATGTGGAGTTGTATATTACTACTGATTTATCTGTTGTCAGTACAACCTATAATTTTACAGACGGCACCTCTTTGAGTGCAAAATATCTAAAGCACAGCCTTGTAAGAGAATTTGACCGTTTGGTTAGTGATAATTGGGAATTTGGCGAAATTGAATTTCAGTATCCTTATGATAATCAGCTTCCTGTAAATCAAGAAAAGCTTTTAGGCCGTCAGATTAATCTCTTCACAAAAGAAATCGGCGACAAAAATTATCACGAGTTTAGAGTTTATGCCATATCTGAAAAAAGCGGACTCAGAGCTGAAAAGGGTATGCTCATTACCAGTGAAGACAAATACTATTATATAGATTATGCAAAGGCAGAACTTGGCAATATCAAGTATTTTAATATTGCCGACTATGCTGAAATTTTAGCCTTTGAGATTACCGATGAAAATCTTTGCGATAAAATTGAAGAATGTATTGATGATTTTTATGATGATGATTACGGATTTTTAGATGACGATAATTTCACCGAGTCGGTTTCCAAGGTGCTTTTAACTATAGTATTTCTTATCTTGCCTTTGGCGATTTTCATTCTTTTCTTGATTTTAGCAATACGCTCAAAAGGATATTATAAGAAACTATTCAGAATAATTTACATTTCGGCTGTTTTAGTGGTTATAATGTTTATTGTTTTGGCAATTATTCTTTAAAAACTTCCCCGTCTTTAAGACGGGGATTTTTATTTATCCTATTTACAAAAAGGTTGCGGGTGTGATATAATAACTCTGTATCTTAAAATTTAAGGAGCAGAGTATGGATTACTACATAAATCCTCAATCCCTTTCGGGTGTTTTCACCGTTCCAAACACAGTGGTTGATAACTATTTCAAGTTTTCAAAGCCTGAGCATATCAAGGTTTTGCTGTTTGTTTTAAGGAATATGTATAAGGACCCCGAAATCAGCGAAATTGCCGAGGAATGCGGTTTTAGTGAATATGAAGTAAAAGAAGCGTTGCTTTATTGGGCAGACGCTAATGTTCTGTTGCCTAAAGATATACCCGCAGTGTCACAAAAGCAAAAGAAAACTGCGGTTAAACAAAACTCTAAACCCTCAAGAAACGATATTGCCAAGAAAAGCGAAGCAGACCCTAAAATTCAGTTTTTATTGCTTGAAACCGAAAAACGCTTGGGAAGAATTTTAAAGGATAATGAAACGAGAGATTTGGTTTGGCTTTATGATGACCAAGGTCTTGATATTTCGGTGATTTTGCTTGTAATTCAATATGCAATATCCAAAGAAAAAGCAAATATCCGTTTTATTGAGGATGTATGCCTTAAATTAATTGACAAAGAAATTGACAATATTGCCGACGCCGACAATGAGCTTCACAAAATGGATTTGTCTGAAAAATGTTTGCAAATTGTTTCTACAATATTCGGCATTGAGAAAAGAAAACCGAGCGCCAAAGAAAGTGAAGT